>CAYYPB010000041.1:0-8452 GCA_964473405.1 uncultured Planctomycetaceae bacterium | reverse complement strand
CCCACGCCCACGCCCACGCCCACGCCCACGCCCACGCTCACGCCAGCGGCAACGACGACGCTCGACGTTCGCGGCCAGCAGTGCCCCGGACCGCTACTGGCGATGAGCCAGGCCGTTGCCAAGCTGGCGGATGGCGAGACGCTCAAGGTGCTCGCAAGCGATCCGGGTTTCACCGCCGACGCCCCGGCATGGTGTCGCCAAACGGGGAACGAGCTAGTCGAGGTGGGGGCGGAAGATCGCCACTACGCGGCCACGATCCGCAAGGCTGCGGCGTCATGCAGCCTGGCGCAATCGCAGGACAAGCCGACCGGCCCCGGCCCCGGCCCCATGGACAAGACCATCGTCGTGTTCTCGGGCGACTTGGATCGCGTGCTGGCGGCCTTCATCATCGCCAACGGAGCTGCCGCCGCAGGCCGGAAGGTCACGCTGTTCTTTACTTTCTGGGGACTCAACGCCCTGCGACGCGAGGTCGCGCCGCCGGTCAAGAAGGCGTTCGTCGATCGCATGTTCGGTTGGATGATGCCGCGCGGCTCGGACCGTCTGCGCCTCTCACAGATGCACATGGCGGGCATGGGCACGGCGATGATGCGCGGCGTCATGCGCAACAAAAATGTCGCCAGCCTGAGCGAGTTGATGGCTGCGGCGCAGACGGCAGGCGTGCGACTGATCGCTTGCTCCATGTCGATGGACGTGATGGGCATTCACCGAGAAGAACTCATCGACGGCATCGACATCGGCGGCGTGGGGGCCTACCTCTCCGCCGCCGATGAGGCCAACGTCAACCTGTTCATCTGAGATCGCGACGCGGCAGAGCCTGGGCTTGCCTATCCAGAGTAGCCACGGACACCCAGCCGCTCACGATCGGGCTTGCCGTTTGGCGTGCCCATATCCGCGCCGCCGCTTGCGCGTACTTCTCAGCCAAGCACGGTCGCCAAATCCGCCTCCGCATCGTTGCCGATCGGCTTCAGATCGAACTTGTCCTGGAGAACCTTCAACACGTTCGGCGTCACGAACGCGGGAAGGGCCGGACCGAGCCGAATCCCCTTGACGTCCAACGCGAGTAAGGTCAGCAACACGGCCACGGCCTTCTGCTCGAACCAGGAGATCACGAGCGTCAGGGGGAGGTCGTTGACTCCACACTTGAACGCGCCCGCGAGGGCCAAGGCCACTTGGATCGCCCCGTAGGCATCGTTGCACTGGCCCATGTCCAAGAGTCGGGGGATGCCGCCAATCTCGCCGAAGTCGTGATCGCGGATGCGGAACTTCCCACAACCGAGGGTGAGGACAATCGTGTCGTCGGGGGCCTTCTGGGCGAAGTCGGTGAAGTAGTTCCGCCCCGGTTCGGCACCGTCGCAGCCCCCGATGAGGAAGAAGTGCTTGATCGCGCCGCTCTGGACCGCCGCGACCACCTTGTCGGCCAAGCCGAGGATCACGGAGTGGTGGAAACCGACGGTCGACTCGCGAACCTTGTTCTCGGTCAGCGGCTTGCACGTCTTGGCTCGGGCGATGACCTCGGAGAAGTCGTTGCCATCGAGACGCCGGGCACCCGGCACGGCCGTGACACGCAGCGTGAAGAAGCGATCAAGGTAAGTGTTGTTGTCGCGCGGGATGAGCACGCAGTTCGTCGTTCCGACGATCGGACCGGTGAACTCCTCGAACTCGGTCCGTTGGTCTTGCCATGCACCGCCGAAGTGGCCCGCGAGGTTCGGATGCTCGCGAAGCTTGGGATACATATGGGCCGGGAGCATCTCGCCGTGCGTATAGACCATGATGTCGGTACCGGCCACCGCATCGAGCAGATCCTTGAGGTCTGCCATGTCGTGCCCGGTGATGAGGATGCCGGGGCCGGCCTTTGTTCCTTCATGAACCGTCGCGGGGGCCGGTTGGCCGAAGTTCTTGACGTGCCCGTCGTTGAGCATCTGCATGACACGCAGATTCACCCGGCCACACTCGAGGACCAGTTCGAGAAGGCTCTCCATGTCGAAGTTCACGTTGGTGACAGTGGAGAACAGGGCTTCTTCCATGAAGGCGTTGACGCTCTCGTCCGTCTCGCCGAGTCGTCGGGCGTGGTGGGCGTAGGAGGCCATCCCCTTGAGTCCGTAGAGGAGGATCTGTTGGAGCGATTCGATGTCCTCGCTCTTGCCGCAGACGCCGACCGTGTCGGTGCAGGCGACGCCGCGATAGGTTTGCTCACATTGGTTGCAGTGCATGCTCATGGTGGGTTCTCCTGGTCTGGGTGCGGAGCGAATCTTTCGTAATCGCCTATTGTTGACTTCTCTATACACTTCTAGTCTAGTCGCCTGCCACGGCTTGTCAACCGCACCGCCCAAGTTTTCTTCGGGGATCATAGCGAGCGGGGCCGCCCTCGGCCCCAGTCCGGCCCTGCGTTTGTTCACGGAGATTCAGACGCCGCGGGCCAGCCTTGCCGTGCTGTCGACGAACCGAACGTCCACGCCGATTTTCACGATATTGGCCAGCCGCAGAATGTCCCAATTTGTCATCCGAAAGCAGCCGTGGGAGCCGGTCTTGCCGATCAGCTCCGGCTGCGGCGTGCCGTGGATGCCGTAGCCATTCTTCGAGAGGCCGATCCAGCAGACGCCGACGGGGTTGCGTGGCCCCGGGGGGATGGTCAGTCGCCGATGGACGCCTTTGACCTCGGGCCAGCTTTCGGGCTTGAACGTGTACGTCGGGTCGGTCGCGATGTTCTTCACCTTGCACCGGCCGCTCGGTCGCTGGCGTTTCTCCTTGGCGATCGAGCAGTGGAACAGCCCGACGAGCCCGCCACGGCGATCAAACGCCCGGATGATCTTCGTGCCGAAATCGATCTCGATGGCTGCGGCTCGCACGCGTCCTCGGCGAGGCTTCACATTGGGCAGGATGAGCCTGCTGCCGGGTTTGAGTGACTTCATGTCGACGTCGGGGTTCAGCTTGGCCAGCAGGTCTCGCCGGCAGTGCCCGCGATGGGCCGCGACCCACTCCAAGGAGGCGAACCCCAGCCGCCGAAGCTTCGACTTGGCCACCCAGCCCTTCGGGCAAGGACCGACCGCCGCCCGGTCGGCTCGCGTGATGACATAGACGCGCGTGGCAGGCGTCGCGTCGAGGCCGATGGCGCTGCGCGTGGCGGCGTCGAAGCGGCCCGTGACAGTCAAACCCGCGTCCTGCTGAAAGGCACGGAGGCCAGCCAGCGTCTTCGGTCCGATCAGACCGTCGATGATGCCGGGCGAGAAACCGGCTCGATCGAGCGCCGCCTGCCAGGCGAGGGCATCGCCGAGCTTGGCGGAAATCCCGAGCGGCAACCCCATTGCGGCGTGGTCGGGCGATGTTTGACCGATTGCAGCGGTCGGCCAAGCCGCCAGACCCACCACGGTGGCCAGCGCAAGGGTTCGCATCAGTAGCCAAGGCTTCATACGGGGTGTCCTCCGGCATCCGGCGAAACGGCGAGGTCTCGCCCATATCATCGGCATCGAACGGCTCGGACCCCTGCCCGCTTTGCGGTGTCCTCGTGGGAATCGCCGGATTCGAGCCCAGGCTCGACGGAATTGACCCCCACACAACATCCGACTATGACAACTCGTGCGTTGCACGGGGAATCGACGGCTGAGGACCACCATGGCGGGCGACGGAAACATCACGGTTCGAGTCCTGGGGTCGGGCACGTCGCACGGCGTGCCGATGATTGCCTGCGACTGTGCCGTCTGCACGTCACCCGATCCGAACGACAAGCGAACGCGAACGAGCATCACGATCCAATATGACGACACCTGCCTGCTCGTCGATACCCCCCCCGAGCTGCGCCTTCAGTGCATCGCCAACGACATCCGCCGCGTGGATGCGGTTTTCCACACACATCTGCACATCGATCACATGGCCGGGCTGGACGACCTGCGGCGGTTCAACTGGGTGCAGGACCAGGCGATCCCCTGCTACGGCCAGGCGGCGACGCTGGATCGGATGCGGTCGATGTTCCCCTATGTTTTCGCACCGAACTATGAGTACCCGTCGGCGATCCCGCGGCTGACGCTCCACGAGATCGACGGCCCCATCGAGATAGGTGGCCGCAGCGTGCAGCCCGTCCCGCTACTCCACGGCGAGTTGGAGGTGCTGGGTTTCCGCGTTGGACGGTTCGCCTATTGCACTGACGTGAGCGAGATCCCCGACACGTCGTGGCCCCTGCTGGCGGATCTGGACGTACTGATCCTCGACGGCCTTCGCAAGCGGCCTCATCCGACGCACTTCAACCTCGAACAGGCCGTCGAGCACGCGAAGAAGATCGGGGCCAACCGAACCTACTTCACGCACATCGCCCACGAACTGCCCCACGCCGAGACGAACCGCGGGTTGCCCGACGGGATGGCCCTGGCTTATGACACGCAGGTCATCGAGATCGGCGGGGACGCATGACGACGCTCCCTTCCCCAGCGGCTCCGATGTCGGACGGGCCGATTCCGTTCGATCTGCCCTGCACGACATGCGGCTACAACCTGCGTTCGCTCACGATGGATGCCCGATGCCCCGAGTGTGGCATCCTGACGCGGCGAACGTTCGACGAGGGTCGGTTGATCTTCGCGGATCGCTGCTGGTTGCGGAGCCTCTTGAGGGGCGTGCGGATCATCCTCTGGTCCCTGCTCGCCTCGATTATTGGGTTCGTGTGTCTGATCATCGCGATCCTCGTTCTGGTGAACTTGCAGTGGGAGCCTGACCCGCTGGACGTTGCGTTGGCTGGGCTGTCGCTCGCGATCTGCGGTACGATTGTCTGGCTCGTCGCCGCGTGGTATCTGACCTCACCGAGACCGAGCGGACCTCGCCAGCGACCCCCGCCTCGCGCGGCAACGGTGAAGTGGATCCTCGGGCTGAGTTGTTGTCCGCTCGTTGGGTTGTTCGTGTATGCCGCGCTGCTCGGACAGATGTTCCTCTCCGACGGAACGCCATCCGTTCCCGTCGTTGTCGCGAGCATGGCGTCGAGCATCGTGGGCTCGTGCTCGGGAACCGTGGCGATCATCCTGCTTCTGGCGCACTTGCGGCGGCTCGTCCGGCACGAAGCCAAGCAGGGGCTCCGGAAGATCCTGACGTTCCTGATCTGGAGCATTCTGGCGATGGCCGGAATCACCGTGGTGTACTGCGTGTTCATTGTGTTCCTTGTCCGCTCTGTGGCCGGCACCGGGCCTCCTGTCGTTGTGACGCCGGCCCCCGCGACCCAAGCGGGTCCTATCACGGTTTCGTTGGCAACAACCGTGCCGACAACCGTGCCAGGGATGGCGGCACCCGTGCGCATGCCGTTCGGATCGCCGGTTATGTTCGGTGTCATCATGATCTTCGGATTCGTCGTGGAGGTTCTCGGGCTGGCCTGGTGGATCTGCGCTGTGATTGCGCTGTTTTGGCTGCGGCGTGTGCTGCTTCGTTCGATTGACGAGAACCTGGGTGACGCCGTTCTTGCTCCATTGGGGGCCGCTCCACTCGCCCAGCCGGTACCCCCACCGACAACGAGTGTCTGACGAGGAACGCAGCCTTGGTCTCCAACGCCGCCTCACGAGAGCATCTTCTGCCCAGACCTCGGCGACTGCGCTATCGCGCCGGCGTCCTCCCATTGGGTCGATCGATCCGTGTGGCAGTCGCGCAGCCGGGTGATGCGGTTCTCCAGGCCGCTGCGAAGTTGTGCCGACACGTATTCACCGCGCACGCGTCAACGATGTTGCCCATCGGGCCTTCAACCGGGTCGTCATCCGCTGCTTGTGTGACACTCGATCGCGCCGACACTGGCCATGGCGATCAGGCCTACGCGCTGCGCGTCCGGCCTGAAGGCATCTTGCTGCGGGCTTCGACCGAGGCCGGCTTTCGCTACGGCGTCCTCACGATCTCGCAGCTCATCGCCGCCGGCCTGCCCGTCATCCGCGCGATGGACATCGAGGATTGGCCCGACTTTCCCGCTCGCGGCGTCATGCTGGACATCAGTCGCGACAAGGTGCCGACCCTCGTCACGCTGAAACGCCTCATCGATCTCCTCGCGGGCTGGAAGATCAACCAGCTCCAACTCTACATGGAGCACACCTTCGCTTACGCTGGTCACGAGACAGTCTGGCGCGGCGCGTCGGCGTTCACCGGCGAGCAGATTCAATCACTCGACGCATACTGTCAGGCCCGAGGCATCGAGCTCGTCGCCAACCAGAACTCGCTCGGACACATGGAACGCTGGCTCAAGCATCGGCGCTATCGCCGACTGGCCGAATCACTCGGCCCGTGGAAGACTCCTTGGGGAGAGACGCGACACGAACCCACGACGCTGAACCCGACCGACCCCGCCGCGCTGCGTCTCATCGCCTCGCTGTACGATCAACTGCTGCCCAACTTCTTGGCCCCGTGGATCAACGTCGGTTGCGACGAACCCTGGGAATTGGGCCAAGGCCGCAGCCGCGACGCCTGCAAGCGGCGGGGGGCCGACCGGGTCTACCGTGACTATCTGATGGGATTGCGCCGAATCGCCGCCGATCGCGGTCGCCGCGTCATGTTTTGGGCGGATTGGTTCATGAAGCCGAGGGGGCGGCTGCCGGCCCTTCCGCGCGACATGATGCCGCTGCTCTGGGGCTACGAGGCCGACCACCCGTTCGACGAGCAGTGTACGCGGATACGTGCGTCGGGCCTTGATTTCTATGTATGCCCCGGCACGTCGAGCTGGTGCAGTTTCGGCGGTCGCACGGGCAACGCGCTGGCTAACCTGGACCGTGCGGCCGTCGCTGGAAAATGTCACGGTGCGGCGGGCTATCTCGTGACAGACTGGGGCGACTACGGCCACCGTCAGTATCTGCCGGTCAGCCATGCGGGGATGCTCTACGGCGCCGCTCTTGGCTGGTGCCACGAACACAACACCGATTTGGATGTGGCGGAGGAATTGAGCCGCCACGTCTTCTGCGATCGGACGCGGACCGCCGGCCGACTGTGGATCGAAGCGGGCCGCATTCACGAGTCCTCTCCCGTCGTACTGAACAACCGGTCGGTCCTCTTCGCGTGCATGAGCGCGCCGCTCGCGGATGCCGCGGGCTTGGAGGGCCTCGCCGGCGGGCAGGCAGCGAGCATGGCTGAATGCGCGGAAGATCTGATCGCCACCGTCCCACAGATGCGGATGGCTTGCCCCGATGCGGGGATCGTCGAGGAGGAGCTGCTGGCGACGTTGGCCGTGCTGCGCCACGCCTGTCGGCGAGCGATATTCGCCCTGGATCGTTACGAGGGGCGACGCCCGAGATTCCGACCTCGCGTGCTAGCCAACGAAATGCGTCGGATCATCGACCGGCATCGCCAACTTTGGCGGGCTCGCAATCGCCCAGGCGGACTCGCCTCGAGCGTGTCGTACTACCAGCGGAATCTTCGGGAATACGAACGCCTGATGTGAACGCCGCAGGTCTCTATCAGAGCCGCGACCGTCAGGGAGTGACCCGCGTTGGATCCTGAGGGGAATCGGAAGTGTGTGTTCACCGCGACCGACGACGACAAGGCAGCGGCGGGAAGCGGTCTAGGGATCAACCTGCTCCACATCCGCACCAACCTCCAGCACCATGGCCCGCAGAATGCCCTGGTCGATGCTGCCGCAGCAGACGTAGGTGGTCTCGTCGGCGTGCCAGCCCAGAACGGTCATCTGGCTGCACTGATCGTGCGTCTGGACGAAGGGGCTTTCGATCGTGGGTTCGCTGCCGCCTTCGCCGTCGTTGATGCCATTCCATCGCGGCAAGCTGAAGATCGAGAACCGCGTGCCGTAGCTCGTATTGACATAGGTCACATGCGCTGCAAGTGAGCCCCCCTCGCCATCGAGCTGGCAGACGTTCGCCGAGTCGAATGTGAATCCATAGACCGAAAGGTCAGGGGCCAAAGCCGCGAGCTTGCCGTCAAGCTTGCGCGTCAACGCTGTCGCCAGCCCGTGCAGCGTGACGTGCCCAGATGAGATTGCTCGTTGCAATGCCGCTCGACTGTGGTTCGGAAACAGCCGATTTAGGTAATGGTCCAGCCTCCAACCATGGGCACGAGACTCCACCGTCAGTTGCACCAGTTCCCTTAAGCCGGAAAGTTCCGTGGTCGGGGCATCGGCAGGTCGCTCGTCAACCTGATTGCCTGCGTCTGCATCGGTCATTCTGGCGGGTCGACGGGCTGTTCATCTGCATGTGCCTCGCGCGAGGCCGGGGTCGCGGACTCAGCATCGGTCTCATCAGAGGCTCGCGGAGCGAGTTGTTCAGGCCGCCCGAGAAGTCGGCGCTCCCGTCCTGATCCAGCGTGCCGCCGTTGTAGATCCCGATGTCGAAGTTCCCATCGACGTAGATCCCGTAGCTGTTGCCAGCGCCGGCGTTCCCCGGGAAACACGTTCGGGGCCTCGGGCTCGAGGGAGTCGACGATCGTCCCGGGGGTCATCGTCTGGCGGGCCCGGATATTGCGGGCGCGGGCGCAGCGGGGGGGGGGGGGCGGGACATTTCCG
>CAYYPB010000040.1:0-11724 GCA_964473405.1 uncultured Planctomycetaceae bacterium | reverse complement strand
AGGATGAGTGTTGAGCGTGGCGGTACGAAAACCGACAAGCGGAAAGCCGTGCGCCAGCGTGGGCCGCGCGGGTGCGGCGCGTTGCCCCGCCGATCAGTACATCGCTCCGCCGCCGCCGAACTCGTTGGCGTCCTTGGCGAATGATCGGGCCGTCTCAGCCGTGATTAGACAGGCATCCAAGAGTCGCCGAAGGTCGGTATCCAAGCTGAACATGCCGTCCTGGCGGCCGCTCTGAATCGCGGAGTCGAGCGACTCGATCTTGCCCAGGCGGATGGCATTGCGAACGGCGTAGTTGGCGGACATCGCCTCCATCGCCAGGACGCGACGGCCCCCGGTCGTGCTGGGCAAGAGGTGTTGGGCGATCACGAAACGAAAACTCATCGAGAGCTGCGTGCGAATCTCGTCGCATCTATCCGAAGGAAACAGATCGACCAGCCGCGTGATGCCGCCCTTGGCATCGGCCGTGTGCATCGTCGCGAAGATCAGGTGGCCTGTCTCGGCCGCGGAGATCGCGAGTTGGGCCGTCTCGCGGTCGCGAATCTCGCCGACGAGGATCACGTCGGGGTCTTGGCGAAGACCGTAGCGAAGCCCCTCGTAGAACGACGGGACATCCACGCCGACCTCGCGCTGCGTGACGATGCCGCTGCCCATCGGCGGATAGATGTACTCGATCGGCTCTTCGATCGTGATGATGCGCCGACCGCCGGCGGTGTTGATCATCTGAATCAGCGCGGCGAGGCTGGTCGTCTTTCCGCTGCCGGTCACGCCGGTGATGAGAACGAGGCCACTCTTCTGCGAGATGACGCGTCGGCCCAACTCCGAGTCGAAGCCCAACTCCGGCAACGTCGGAATGTGGTCCGGGATCGACCGAAAGCAGGCCCCGATGCTGCCTCTGCTGGCGAAGACGTTGACGCGAAATCGCTTGGCGGCGGTCGCATCGCCGAGTTGGATGGCAAAGTCGAAATCCGTCGCGGTATCGAGGCCCGTGCGAACCTCCGGCGTCGCGACGCTTCGGATCATCGCCAGGGTCTCGTCTTCGGTGAGCGTGTGTTCGGCGGCGGCGGTCAGTTCGCCGTGGACGCGGTACATCGGCCGATTGGCGGAGACGATGTGCAGGTCCGAGGCCTCGGCGGCGGTCATTCCATCGAGGAGCGCTGTGAGTTGATCTTGGGGCGTGGTCATGGGCCTCCTCGCTTGGGCGGCGGCAGGTTTAGTGGCCGCGGCGTCAGTCATCATACACGCCGGGCGGGCGGCAGTTGCGGCCGGTGCCGCCGACCGGTATCACCACCGCCGACGGATGGCTCCGATCCCACCGACGAGCATGCACGACACCACCAAAGGGCTGCCGAAGAGGCCGCACGGCGCGATGGCAGGAGCCCCCACGTCCGGCAAGGCCGGGGGTTCATTGACCGGCGGTGCGTCGCCCAATGCCTGCCCGATCGAGAACTCGCCCGTGTAATCCACAATGGTCCAGGCGATCTTGTGCACGCGGTCCACACCGCACCGACCCACATCGGCCGCTGTCGGTCGAGCGGGGAAGCCGCCGTTTTCGATGGAGCCATCGCCGGCCGGTCGCCACAAACCCAGTGAAGCATCGTACCACTGCACCTGCAGCGACAGCGGATCGACGCCGGCCAGCTCGTCGTCGTGGTACGCCATGGCGATCACGGCGGCGTAGCTGCCCTGCGCGAGTTCGGCCGTCATGAACAATCGCCGCGACAACTCTGGGATCGGCAAGAGGCCGGCGAAGTTGGCCGTCGCCCCGTCGTCCAGCAGTTCGCCGACGACCTCGACGCCCGGCTCACCGCCGGCGAGTCTGATTTCCGCCGCCGTGTGCGGCTCGTCTATTCTCAGGTTCATGAACACGCGACCCTCGCTGTTGATCGGCAGCGTACGGCTCGCGGTGATCGCCTCGATGACGACGTGATCGCTCACCCGACAACCCGATCCGGCGGCATCGGTGACGGTAACTTCGAGCGTGTAAGTCCCCACCTCGACGGGCGTAAACATCGGCCTGGCAGTCGTGCGATCACTGATCTGCGCATAATGCGTGTCTGGCCCCGCGAGGATCGTCCACTGGTAGCTCACCGGGTCGGTCCCCCCGCCCACGATGGGAATCGCACCGAGCGGCCGAGAAGACACGAACGCCTGCGTGACGAAATCGGCCCCGGCGTCTACGGTCATCGAGGTCGAACGGATCACGACCGTGTCGCTGGCCGAACAGGCGGGCGTCGCCGAGTCCGTCACGGTCAGCCGCAGGACATAGTTGCCGATCGCCGACGGAACGAACAACGGTGTGGCACCGAACGCGTGCGGGCTGGTGAACTGCTGGGGGTCGACGCTGGGACTTCCCGGCTCGATGGACCACGAATGCACGAGCGTCCCCTGCCCGCCGGTCACCGTGGGCGACAGGCGAATGCCACCGGCTCCGACGCACTGCGTCACCTCCGGCCCGGCCTCGACCGACAAGACGCCGACACTCACGCGAACCGTCGCGACCTGTTCGCACGGCGTTTCGCTCGAATCCCGCACGGTGATTTGCAGCGTGTATTCACCCACCGTCGTCGGGGTCAAGGTCGGATCGGCCGCCGTTGGACCGGCCCCGCCGAATTGCAGCGGCGAAGTGTCGGGGCTCCCATCCACAATGGTCCAGTCGAACGAGAAGGGCGGCGTCCCGCCGGATGTCACAATCGCCTCGATCGGGATGGACTCGCCGCTGACGCACATCGCGAAATCGTCAGGCACGCCGATCGTCATGGCCACCGCGTTGTACACGAGCGTGTCGGAGATGATGCAGCCGTTGAGTCCCGTGTCGGTGACGGTCAGACGCAGTGTGTACACACCCGGCATATCCGGCGTGAACGTCGGCGAGGCGTTGGCGGGCCCGTCGCCGGTGAACTGCGCAGCACTGAGACTCGGGCTTCCTGGCTCGATCGTCCATGCGTAGGTCAAGGGGGCAGCGCCGCCGGTGACGATCGGCGCAAGGGCCGGGCCGGTGGCGTCGGCGCAGACTCGGTGATCCGCCCCGGCATCGACGGTCATCGCGTAGGTCGTGATGGCCACCGTGTCGGTGATGATGCAGGGGGGAACGCTCGCGTCGGTGACGGTCAGTTGGATTTCGTAATCGCCCGGGAGTGTTGCGATGAACTGGGCTCGTTCGAGCGTGGGAGTCAGTATCTGTCCGCCGCCGACGGGGCCTGATGTGACCTGCCAATCGTAGGTGTAGGGTGGCGCTGAACCACTGGCAACCGCGACGCCTCCGAGAGGCGGCGAGAGTCGTTCGACGCACAGCGTCACGTCAGCCCCGGCATCGGCGATGTAGGGCGGCTCGCATTCGTCGGGGATCGCGTTGCCATTGCAGTCGTTGCCTGCCAACTGGCAATCATCCGGGATGCCGTCGGCATTGCAGTCGTTAGCGGCGAGCTCGCATTCATCGGGAAGACCGTTCGCGTTGCAATCATCGCTCGTGGCCTGAGAAATGTCACAGTCGTCCGGAATGCCGTTGTCATTGCAGTCCGTCGCGCAGTTCTCCACGCAGTAGAACGGTCCGCCAAGTGCCGAGCTGCCGATATCGATCTCGCACACGTCGGGCAAGCCGTTGCCATTGCAGTCCGCCACTGTGCCCGCCGCGATGTCGTCTCCGTCCGGCACGCCGTTGGCGTTGCAGTCACAGGCCGCGACCGAAATGGTCAAGGCAGCGGCGTAGCTCAGGATCGCCGCGCCGCAGGTACCGGAGACGACGCATTGGTACTGGCCCGCGTTCGTTGCATCGACACCGGTCAGCGTGAGCATGGGCGTCTGCGAACCGGAGACAGTTCCGCTATCAGGCAGAATCTCGAAGGCGGCCCCGGCGTTGAACATCCACTGATACGCCAGGCCAACGCCGGTCGCCGTGACGCTGAACGTCGCTCCACCGCCCGTACAGATTGCTCGGTCGTCAGGCTGGCCGGTGACGGCGACAATCGACTGCACCGTCAGTTGGGCATGGTCCGTGGAAGCGGGCGTGCCGCAGTCGCCGGAGACGACGCAGCGATAGTCGCCTTGTTGGGCCGGCAGGACATTGCTGAGCGTGAGAGTGCCAGTCGCTGCGCCACTGATATCAGCCGAATCGATGAGGCTGACAAAGCCCGTGCCATCGCTGAACTGCCACTGAAACGTGAGGCCGGTGCCGAGGGCGGCGACGGTGAAGGAGGCCTCCGCGGCCGGGCAGACTGTTTGGTCGACCGGGCTCGCGACAATCGACATGCTGACGCTAACCGACAGTGCCGCCGAGTTGGACTGTGCCGGCGTACCGCAGAGCCCTGTGACGACGCATTGATAAGAGCCCGCATGGGACGCGTTGATGTTGTCGATCGTCAAACCCTGCGTTGTGGCGCCGCTGATGTTCGCGTCGTCGAGCACCTGGATCAGGGGTCCGCCGTTTTCATACCACCACTGGAAGGTCAGGTCCGTACCGGTCGCCGCGGCCGAGAAGGTAACGGTATCGCCGGGGCACCGGACGGCATCCACGGGGTCTGTCGTGATCTGGGGCACGGTGCCGATCGTCAACTGCATGGACATACTCGTCGCCGGTCCGCCACAAGTGCCATACACGATGCACTGATAGGCCCCCGCCTGGTCACTGCCCAGTTGCGTCAAGATAAGTGTCGCGGTGCTGCTTCCAGAAACGGCGCCCCCGTTTGTGAGATCGGCGAAGCCGGAACCGGCGTCGAACTGCCATTGATACGACAACCCGCTGCCCGAGGCTTGCACTTCGATCTGGATGGTATCTCCGGGGCAGGCCAGTCGATCGGCCGGACTGGCGACGATGGCTGGGTCGGCACTGACCGTCAAGCGGGCTTCGTCGCTCGTGACGGCAGCGCAGGCATGGGTCACGACGCAGCGGTACATGCCATCGTGCTGCAAGGCTGCTGGGCCAATGGAAAGCGTTGAGGTAGTCGCGCCGGAAATGATTCCGTCGTCGGCAATCGGCTGGCCCTCGAACTGCCACTGGTAGGTAGCGCCCGAGGCGAGGTCGGTGTGGACTTGGACGGACAACGCCGCCGCGTCGCCTTCGCACGCCGTAGCGTCGGCCGGCTGGGCCACGATGATCGGAATGAAGTTTGCCGTAACGATCTTGTCGACATCGGCCGACAGTGTGGTCGAGGCCGCCAGGGTGTCATTGGGTGGCGTGCCTGTGTCGACGGTCCAACCGGAGAAACAGTGCCCGTCGGCCGGCGTCGCTTCGATGGCCAGAGACGTGCAGATCGGGTAGGGGCCGGCCCCGCCGGTCGTGAGTTGGGCAGTACCGGCAGCAGCAGGATCGGCGAGCAGGGTGACACTGACGTCGGCCTCGCAATCGTCGGGCACTCCATTGGCGTTGCAATCATTCGTGATCAACTGGCAAGCGTCTAGAATCGAATCACCGTTGCAGTCTTGTCCCGCCAATTCACATTCGTCCGGCACACCGTTGGCGTCGCAGTCATCCGTCGGTACGGCCGCACCGAAGAGGAACGTGCCCGGTTCGTCGGCGAGGCCGGTGATGGTCTGCGCGATCGTGTCCAGGCCGATCGTGATGTCGATGCAAGTGCCGGCCGCGGCATCATATCGGTACAGTTTGAGCGAGGTCTCGTCGACGATGCCCAACGCGGTGATCGCCACCGCGTCATAGGCAATCGAGAGCCCCACGGTGGACGGCACGTCGAGCGTGGCCGTGGTCGCGACGGACAGGCCATAGCCGAGGAAGTCGGCGGGCAGTGCGCTGGAGGGGATTCCGGTGAAGTTGCAGCGACCGCTGCCCAGCGCGGCAACGCTCGTCGCGCCGGTCGCAGTGACATGGCTGAACGTGGCGTGCGTGGTGGTGCAAGCGCCGCACGCATCGCTCAGGGGCCCGACGACAACATCGGTTCCGCTCGGCGTGTAGCCCACGGTCGCTTCGGCCCAACGAACGATGTTGAGCAGCAGACTCCTGTGATCGTCCTGCAGGAGGAGTTGTCCGAACATGGTCGAGTCGCAGACGAAGGCCACGCGGCCTGCTCCGGCATACCCGGAATCGCCGCTCATGCATCCGACTGCGGTGCCCGGGCCCGGCTGGCCGACGAATACGTCCGCCACGTCGAGCGAGCTTGTGAACAAGCCGTAGCTCGCGTTGGTTCCGATCGTCGAGACCGTTCCGGAAGGCCCGGTGACGATCGGATGTTCGGCGAGCGTCGGCGCCAGCGCCGTGGCAAAGTTTCCAACGTCCTTCGTGAGACCGAAGGCAGTAAGGAACGAATCGTCGGCCGCGTTGTACACCTCGGCGTCGCCGATCCAGACGATGCTGCCGCCATTGAAGGCAAAGAGCACGAGGTTCGTCCGCTCCTGGTTCGTGTAGGTCGCGGCGCTGTCGAGGAGGGGCAACCAGACGATATCCACCGTCTCAAGAACGGGCAGCGCGCTCAGCGAGCCAGGCCCGAGTTCGACGATCGTGTGGCCGTCCGTTTGCAGGGCGACCTTTGCGGCGGAGGCCGCATCGATGAGGCTGAGCCCCTCGACTTGGCGGCCGTCGTTGAGTACGCCGATGACCGCGCCCTGGGCGGGTGCGGCCAGCAGCAGCACGATGATGATCGCGCGGAATGGGCCGCCTGCGATGCGCGAGGCCGCCGATGTCGTCGCGTGGGTCGTGTCGTTTCTCATACGGTGAGAATCGGCACAACCATAGAGTCTACTGATAAGAGAACGCGCCGGGCCAAATCGCGCAACGAATGGCCCATTTCGCCAAACGTAGAACTTTGCGCGACCTCAATCGCACATCACCACACATCGAAGCGATCGCGGCAACATTCGCCGGGCGAACCGCCGAAACTGCGTGGCAACAGGCGGAGAAGAAAACACAGCCACGTCAGTCGGTGAATCGGCGAACGGCCTTATCGGTGACCAGCATGTGGACCTTGCGGTCGTGCTCGCGCGAGGGGAGGGAATCGACGTACTGATTTTCGTGCGCGAGGCCGCAGATGACGCCCCTGAACTCAGGCCGTGCCAGGAAGCGATCGTAGAAGCCGCGCCCGCGACCGAGGCGGTTTCCCTGGCCGTCGAAACCCAGGCCCGGCACGATGACCAGGTCGATGAGTTCGATGGGAATCGGCGTGCCGCGAACGGGCTGCCAACGACCGTAGGGTGTGGGGGCGATGTCCGTGTCGAGGTCGTTGATCTCGACGGGGATCATCTTCTTGCTCTCCCAGCTCACTTGCGGGGCGAGGACGCGCTTGATGTCCTTCCATGCCTGAAGAACGATCGGCGTGGTGTCCGCCTCGCGCGGCAGAGAGAGATAGATCATCAGTATCTCGGCACGCTGGTATTCCGGCTCTGCGAAGAGACGCCGGGCGGCTTCGACGGACTGGGCATCCAGCGTCGTCGAAGGAATCGCGGCCAGCACGGCCTGCAACTTGGATCGCAGCTCTTTTTTCACCCAACCCTCTCTTGTTGGCTGGCGTAAGAATATGGACTCTTGCGCCAGGTTTCAATAGCATGCGGCCGACGCCGGCCGACCGCAGGCGTCGTCAACAGGCCGATAAGAACTTACCTCTATCGGAGGATCGCACTCGTCACCCTCGTGAACGCCGAAGCCGCACTACCTCTGATCGCCCTCGTCGCCGGAGCGGCCTTGTGCGCAGCGGCGACGGCCATCGCCCGGCGCTGCTCCGCCGCAATCGGCTTTGTAGATCATCCCGGCGGACACAAGGGGCACGACCGCCCGATCGCACTGGGCGGCGGCGGTGCTTTGGCGATTGCCGTGCTTCTCCCGATACTCATCGGCGTCCTGGCTGCGAAATCCCTTGCGGGAGATCCCGTTTCCTGGCTTCCGGCGAACATCGCACAGTATCTAGACGGAATCGTGGCGAAAGCACCAATGGCGCTGGCGATCTGCGGTGCCGCGGCCGGCATGTGCATCCTGGGGCTGATCGATGATCGTCGCCCTCTGTCGCCGCTGCTCCGGCTCTGCGTTCAAGTCGGCATCGCCGCCGTTCTGGTCGTTGGATTCGATCTTCGCTTGCTCTCGCATCTACCGCTCGTCGTGTCCATCGGCCTTTCGATCCTCTGGATCGTCGTTCTCACCAACGCGTTCAACTTTCTCGACAACATGGACGGTCTCGCGGCAGGCGTCGCGGCCATCGCCGCCATCATCTTCGGACTCACCGCCGCACAGGCGGGCCAACTCTTTGTGCCGACCTGTTGCGGCCTGTTGGCGGGAGCGCTGTTGGGGTTTCTGCCGTTCAACTTCCATCCGGCCTCGATCTACCTCGGCGACGCGGGCAGCACGGTCACCGGCCTGCTGCTGGCGGTCTTCACGATTCTGACGACCTTCGTCTCGCCTGCTCAGGGTGCCCAACCCATCGGAGCCATCGCCCCACTGATCGTCATGGCCGTACCGCTCTATGACACGGCCAGCGTTTTCTATCTTCGGCATCGCAGCGGCGTCCCCGTTTGGCGCGGTGATCGGCGGCACTTCTCGCACCGCCTCGTGGCCAGGGGGCTCTCCGTGCCCAAGGCTGTTCTGGTCATCTGGCTCGCCACGCTGGCGACGGCCCTGCCCGCATTGCTCCTGCCGGCGGCCGACTGGTTCGAGGCGGGTATCATCGTTCTGCAAACCGGACTCGTCGTCGGACTCGTCGCGCTGCTCGAAAGCTCGGGATCGCATGGCAAGGCCTAAGCGGACAGCGCGAACCACGGGCGTTGCCTCGGCTGACAGCCGTGCCGGTTCACCTCGGCAAACTGGGAACTCGACCCCTACGGAACGGATCGATAGTCTTGCACTGCTCGTTCTTCTGGCACTCATCCCCCTTCGCGCGTTCATCGGCGAAACGCACACGTTCGAAGTCCCGTCGATGGTTCGCCATCTCGAAGCGCCGCCGCAAGCGCAGCCTGCGACGACACTGGCCATCATCGGGCTCATCGCCGCCGTCGCCGCGGCCGTTGGAGTTGCTCGCCTGCTACGCGGCGGCCGGCGCTATGTCCGAACCGGCGCGGAACTCGGCGCGGCTCTGCTCTTGATCGCCGGCGTCATCTCGGCCTCGCAGGCGGGCCAGAAACATCTCGCGATGATCGGCATACTCGATTATCTCGGGTTCGTTCTGTATCTGCTCACGCTGCGGCAGCTTCTTCACCGCCCATGGCAGATTCGCCTGGCATTGACCGTCGTCCTGGCCACCGGTGGCGTTGTCATCACGAAGTGCGCATTTCAGTATTGGAAGGAAATCCCCAATACGATCGCCTTCTATGAAGAGCAGAAGGCCGAAACGGCTATGGCCCAGCCCGAAAGCGCACGGGCCAGAGGGCAGCGCCACGACTTCGAGCAACGGTTGAAGAGCCGCAGCCTGACCGGTTATTCCGGACACGCGAATGTCCTCGGAAGCCAGTTGATCTTGTTCGTTCTCGCCGCCGTGGCGGTCATCGTGGCCCGGCGCGGCGAGCGACGGCCACTCTGGACCTTGGCACCGCCCGCCCTGATCGCCGTGGGGGCGGTCGTCGCATTGGGGGCCACGCAGAGTAAGGGGGCCATGGCCGCGTGCGCCGTCGGCTTGGTTGTGTGGATCGCGGCACAAACGATGGCTCGGGCGATCGCTCGACGACCGATGACTGTTCTCGCAGGTCTCGGCATGACGGCGATTGTAGGGGCCGGCCTGTTCATTGTCGCGCTCCGCGCGGACCCGGCGAGGTTCGGTCGGTCCCTTCAGTTTCGCTCGATGTACTGGCAGAGCGCCTGCCGAATGATCGATGCATCGGACTATCTCGGCGTCGGGTCTGGAAACTTCGGGCGGCACTTTACGCGATACAAGATCGTCGAGTGCCCCGAGGAAGTCACCGAACCGCACAGTTGGCCTGTCCGGCTTGCCGCGGAGTGGGGGTTGCTCGGCCTCGCCGGTGGCGTCCTGTTGTTGGTCGGTATCGGCATCAGACTCTGCCGAACCCGATCGCTGGATGTAGGCGACGACTCGGCGAACGGCCCGGGCGATTCGAACTGCTCCGATCCAGCCGAGAGAGCGGGCCGCGTCGATCCAGCATCGTCGGCGTTCCCGACGGGCTCCATTATCCTCTGGGCTGCCGGTCTCGGCGCGGTCGTTTTTCTCTGGTGGTTCGCCCTGATCGCCGGAGCCAACGTGGGCTATGTGCAGCTCACGCTTAGTGTCGCCGTCGTGGCCTGGTTCGTCGCCTTCGCCGGCCTCGCGATCGAGCGCAACCTGTCCGATGGCATCGCGGATGACACGCTGGGGCCGTTGCTTCCCGCCCTGTGCGCGGGGCTGATCGCTTTTCTGTTGCACACGGGAATCGACCTGGCGATGTTCAACGCCGGCGCCGCCACGACGTTCTTCGCACTCGTAGCCGTTGCGTTGGGGACCAGAGGCATCTCACAGGACCGTAACGCCGCGGACCACTCTCACGAATCAACCGTCAGATCTGGTCGTCGTCGCATGGGCTTGGCGCTCGCGGTCGTCACGGTTGCCGTGCTGATCGGCTATGGCGCGTTGTTCGTCGGCCCCGCCGCCAAGCTCGCCACCGCACTGCGATCTGCCCGATCGACTGCAGGATCACACAAGACGTGGGGGGCCTATCGCATGTCACCGTCATATGCCGCGTATTTCGCCGGCAAGAACGCCTACGCGCTCGATGCGACGGCCCCCACCGAGCTTGCGGCTCAACTCGGAGCTCGTGCCGCGTCCGTGGCCGAGGTCGACGAAGCCATCGCCCTGGCGAACGAGATTCGCAAGCGTGACCGCGACGACGCCGGCACACACAACCTTCTGGGCAACCTGCGTTATCGTCGGTATCAGTTGGGCCAAGACGCGGCCGACGTGCGCCGTGCGGTCGAGCATCTCGTCGCATTCGTGGATGCCTACCCGACGTCGCCCCCCCGCCGCCTCGAACTGGCGGCGATGCGCGAAGCGCTCGCGGCCATCACGAACGACGCGGCCATCGCCCGGCAAGCCGCCGAGGAACTGAAGATCGCCCTGGACTTGGAGTCCAAGCGCGTGTACGTCTCCAAGCCCCATCGCTTCAGCCCGGAGCAAATCGAGCATATCCAGAATCGAATTGAGCGGCTAAGCAGTGGGCGAGCCGATTGACTGAGCCGTCAGCTTTCGGCCATCAGCCAGAAAAATAACGACGACGTTCATCGCTGACGGCTGATGGCTGACAACTGACGACTACTCCCCCCACTCCGCAGCCAACATGTCTTCATCCGTCTCCCGTCGCCTGATGACGCGAAACGCGTCGCCTTCGACCAGCACTTCGGGCGGATTGGGCCGCGCGTTGTAGTGGCTCGCCATGGCCATGCCGGAGGCGCCGCTCGAAAAGACCGCGGCGAGAGCGCCCCGTTGCATGGGCGGCAGGAGCCCGGCCCTCGCCAGGAAGTCGCGCGTCGCGCCGACGCGCAGTGAAGCCTAGCGTCAATACGGCCTGACGCAGGACTTCGAGCCGTCACATCCCAAAATGGGATCGCTGGTCCGGGAAACGTGTGAACAGGCGCAGCAGCTGCTGATACGCGCGGCGACCTGTAGCTCCACCAAGTTCGAGGATCGGGCGCCGACGGAGCACGAGCTGCTGCGCGTCTTCCTGGCCGACAACGGGGCCTCCCGAGGGGTGCTCGATCTGCCGGACGAGGCTCTCTTCGAAGCCGTCGGTTATGATATTCGACGGCTGACCGGCTTGACGGCCGCGCCCATCCTGCGCCGAGTGTACGCGTCGCCCCACGGCGATCTCACTGCTTCA
>CAYYPB010000039.1:0-11759 GCA_964473405.1 uncultured Planctomycetaceae bacterium | reverse complement strand
GATAGCGCCAGAGGGAGTGATTTCGCCGAAAACGGGGTTTCTGCGAGAGAGTCAATAGTTGTCGCCCCAAATAGGAAACGACGATGGCATTCCCGTCCACTGACGAACAAATGACCCTGCTCGCACGTGGCTGCGATGGCGTTTACAGCGAGGCCGAGTTGCGTGCGAAGATCGACGACAGTCGCAGCCGCGGCCACCCCTTGCGCATCAAGCTGGGAATGGACCCGACGGCGCCGGACATTCACCTGGGCCACACGGTTCAGCTTCGCAAGATGCGACAGTTTCAGGACATGGGCCATCTGGCGGTGTTGATCATCGGCGACTTCACGGCTCGGATCGGCGACCCCTCGGGCAAGACCAAGACGCGGCCGATCCTCGACGAGGCGACGATCAAGCGGAACGCCGAAACGTACTTCGAGCAGGCCGGTCGGGTCCTGGATACGGACCCGGAGAAGCTCGAGGTCCGCTACAACAGCGAATGGCTCGCCCCGATGGGGTTGGCCGATGTGTTGCGATTGACCGGGAACATGACGGTTGCCCAGATGCTTCAGCGCGAGAACTTCAAGGAACGCATCAAGGCGGAGGTCGACATTGTCCTGACGGAGTTGATGTACCCGCTGATGCAGGGGCACGACTCGGTGATGATCGACGCCGATGTCGAACTCGGCGGCACGGACCAGACGTTCAATAATCTCGTCGGCCGCGATCTGATGGCCAAGTGCGGCAAGCCTCGGCAGGTGGTGATGATCCTGCCGCTGCTTCGCGGCCTCGACGGCACGGACAAGATGAGCAAGTCGCTGGGCAACTATGTCGGCCTGACGGATTCGCCGAAGGACATGTTCGGCAAGATCATGAGCATCGCCGACGAGATGATGCCCGAGTGGTACACGTTGCTGACGCTGCTGCCGGCGGAGGAAGTTGCCTCGCTGACCGACGGGGCGAAGACGCACCCGCGGGATGCCAAGGTTCGACTGGCGAAGGACATCGTGGCGCAGTACTACGACGCCGATGCCGCCGATCGCGAAGAGAAGATGTGGCAGACCGTCATGGTTGAAGGCGGGCTGCGGGATGATGTGCCGGTCGCGATGGTTCCGCGGTCGGAGTGCGAGGCCGACGGCACGATCTGGGTGCCGAAGCTGTTGAAGCATCTGGAAATGTGCGGCTCGACGAGTGAAGCCCGGCGGCTGATTACCGGCGGCGGCGTGTCGGTGAACGGCGAGAAGGTGACAGACCCCAAGGCGACCGTGGCGCCGGCGGACGGCATGATCGTCCAAGTCGGCAAGCGCCGCGTGGCGAAGCTGGCCATGTCGTAGCGGTTGCTTCTCGGCGCGATCTCAGCGTTTTTCCAATAGAGCGGGGCGATGTGGCTCGGTTGCTCTTTCACCACTCCGTGGCTGCCTCGTTCGCCCAGGCCACCGACCTACGGTTTGCACCAATGGGATCTACACAAGCAGCCAGGCCGAGCTTCGCCCGGAGTAGTCGCGCCGAACTCCGCCCCGCAGGGGCGACGGAAAGTAGCCACGGGTGGAGCGTAGCGGAACCCGTGGAACAGGACGACAACACACACCTTCCGCCCCGGAGGGACGGCGGAGGGACGTGCGGGTGACACCATGTACAGGGCCGATCAGGCGGGTTCACGGCGTTCGGCATCCGCCGCCCCTGCCGGGGCGGGTTGGCTTGGAGCTGGCGATACCACGGGTTCCGCTGCGCTCCACCCGTGGCTACTGTCCGCGACCCCTCCGGGGCCGGTTCGTCGGCGTGGATGGAATTGTGTAGATACTATTGCCCGAGGCCGAGGGCTGATCGATGTCAGTGTGGCGTACGCCGCCGGCAAACTGACGACGACCACAGGAATGGCGTACAATCCAGCCATGAACGCAGCCGAAGGCAACCCGACGCCCGCTTTCAAACGCTGCCCGCGATGCAACTACTCGCTTCGCGGCTTGCCCGCGACGCACGCCTGCCCCGAGTGCGGGCTGCGTTTCGACGATCACTGCGAACGCTACCCCGTAACGAATCTCAAACGCTCCCTCCTCGTCTATGGTGCGTGCATGATGGGCGGAGCCGGGCCAGCCTTGGAGAACTTGCCCCACGCAGGGGACTTCCCCAGCATGTCAATCTGGGATCAGATCGGCGTGTTGGCGGGGCTGATCTGGGTTGCGTGCGCTGTGTTTCTCGCGATTGCGATCCGACGGACGTACTGTGAGGGCATGAGCGTCGCCATCACGCGCGATGGGCTGATCTGCCGGCTGTGGGATGTCAAGGTTGATCTCGTTCCCTGGCAAGACATCGACGTTGTCTCGATCAAGGACAGAGAGCCGGAAAAAGCACAGGTAGCGTGCGTGTCGTTCAAGAAACGCAGAAGGAAGCTCAGCATCGGCGGTCTGCACAACGTCTTTCCAACACGAGCGGACGTGGAGCGATTCGTCGAGCAAGTGAACGAACGCGTGGAAACCGCCCAGCGCGGAGCATGATCTCGCGGCCACTGCGCCGACCCCGGCAACATCGGCGAAGCCGATCAGAGCCCCAAGCGTCATCGCGGGGTTTCCGCAGTGCGACCGCCGGTCCTCCAACCCGCTCGCTTGCGCTCGGGGCTCGGAGCGGCGGCTACGCCGTGGACTTGGCCGCACCGTCGCCGACGAGTGAAAGCATCCGATCCAGCGCCACGCGCGCGAGCGCCTTCGTCTCCGCATCGACGCTGATCTGGTTCACGACGCGACCGGCCACCAGCTCATCCAACACCCAGAGCAGATGCCGGCAATCGATGCGGTACATCGTCGTGCAAAGACACTGGATGCCCGCCAACGATCGAACGATCTTCTCGCCCGCGTATCGCTCCGCCAGGCGATTGACGAGATGCACCTCGGTCCCCACGGCCCACTTGCTGCCGGCGGGCGCGCTGTCGATCGTGTTGAGGATGAACTCGGTGCTCCCGGCGAGATCGGCCTGCTGGACGACGTCCCACGCACACTCCGGGTGAACGATGACTTGAAACTCGGAGTCCACCGCACGAATCTGCTCGATCTGCTGGGCAGTGAAGAGTTGATGCACGCTACAGTGCCCGTTCCAGAGCAGGAACGTCGCCTCGGCAAGCTGCGCATCGGTCAGCCCGCCGCCCGGCTCCTCGGGGTCGTAGACCGCCATGCTCTCCAGCGGCCAGCCCATGTCGAACGCGGTATTCCGACCCAGATGCTGGTCGGGCAGAAAGAGAATCTTCCGCCGAGCGCCGCTTCCCGGCTGCTGCCCGTCGAGAGCCCAATCGAGCACCTGCCGCGCGTTGGAACTCGTGCAGCAGGCCCCGTCATGCCCCCCGCAGAACGCCTTGATCGAGGCCGCCGAGTTGACGTAGGTGATGGGAACCACCTCCGCGCCGTCGCCGGTGATGCGATCCCAGGCCTCCTCCAACTGCTCGATGGCCGCCATGTCGGCCATGCTGCAACCGGCCGACAGATCGGGCAGAATCACCTGGGCCGAGTCCTCGGTGAGGATGTCGGCGGACTCCGCCATGAAATGCACGCCACAGAAGACCACGAACTCCGCGGACTTCTGCGTCGCCGCAAGCTGCGAGAGTTTGAAGCTGTCGCCCGTGAAATCGGCGAAGCGGAGGACATCGTCCTGCTGGTAGTGGTGCCCGAGAATCACCAACTTCTTTCCCAAAGTGGACTTATGGTCCAGAATCTGGGCCGCGAGGGCGTCGTCCCCCATCTCGGCGTATTTCGGCGGCAAAGGCGGCTGATAGAGCATGTCGTCCCCATCCACGGCGTCGATCCGCCGGGCAAACGGCCCTCAATGTACCAGAACCGAGGTCTCAGGCAACCGCGGGACTGCCCAACCCGTCCCGCGAGTCAGCATCCGGGGCCCAAGACCATGCAATGCAGAGAATTCTGAACAAATCACAGCCGACGATCGTACAAGCAAATGGAAACCTATCCGGTTTTTGGTTGATGTCGCACCGTGCGATGAATTATAATGTCTCGTTCGGACTTATCGTAGGGTCCGGACAACACGATATCGCTCCTAGGTTGAGCTAGCACAGAGGTTTACAGTCTTGGAACTCGGCCTTTCTAAAACACGAAGCACGGAACTCAACTTCTTCCTCTACCGCCGCGCGCTCCATCCCGAGCTGTTCCACATCTACCTGGACAAGCATGTGGAGTATAGCAACTTCCAGGCGGATATTTGGGTCGTCGGCTTGAGCCACCTCGTCACCATTCAGAGCAACGGCACGATGGTCACGGAACTCGCCGCCGCTCCTTCGGAACTGCTCACCGATCGAAACCTGGTCACGCAGTTCCGCTTCCGCGGCGAGCGCGACTTCCAGTATCGCTTCAACGACAACGTGCGATACATCTTCAGCAGCCAGGTCGAGGAAGCCACGGAACACATTTTCCGAACCACCTACCGCGACCTGGTCAGCTATGCCCAGAATCGCGGTATCTACGTCCCCTACGAGCAGTGGGAGACCAACGGCCTCGTGCCGTTCACCTACATCGACTACGAGATGCGGCAGTACGAACTGCACATCCACGCCTACCACGCCTTTCCGGGCGAGTGGCGGTTCCTGCGGACGCAGTCGATCTTCGAGACCCGGCCCGGCCTTCGCAACCCCCGGTAGCGGCCCCAGGGCAGCAATCATGCTTGAGCGCTTTCTTCGTCGGCGGGGGCGATTCCTTTGCGGAGTCGTTCTGACGCTGGTCTTCTGCGCGCCATCCGGCATCGCCAGCGCCCAAGTCATCGGCGGCGGTGGCGGCGGTCGAGGTTCAGGCTGGCCCGGCACCGGCGACCCCAACGACCCGGAGAAGCTGGCCGAAGCCGCACGCAAGAAGGCCCTCAAGTACTTCGAGCAGGGTCAGAAGCTCCTCGCCAAGGGCCGCATCCAACGCGCCAAGGGCAAGTTCAAGGCCGTCATCGGCATCCTCGGTGCCCAAGGCTATGGCCAAGCCGCGTTCGAGCAGCTCGTCGGCATCCACCGCCGCGGCATGGACGAATTGAATCGCGCCCAGGCCCTCTACGGCGAGGCAAAGTTTCGCGAGGCGCGAGAACTCGCCGGCAAGACCAAGATACTCTACGCCAACATCTTCGGCGGAATCCAGGGCGCTCCGGCCAAACCAAACATCGCCCGACTCGCCACGCAGCTCATCAAGATCATCGACGACAACCCCGACGCTCGAATCCAGATCCAGGAACACGACGCGACGAAACGAGCCAAGCGAATCCCCACGCTTCTGAAGCGAGCCAAGAAAGACGTCACTCGCTACTACGACCTGTACAAGGCTCACAAGGCTATCGCCAAGCTGTTCCCGGATTGCCCGACGGGCAAGGCCAGTGCCAAGGCCGTGGCCAAGCTCAAGGCCAACAAGAAACTGTGGAAGCACATCAGACGCGAGAAGCGACGCCGTTCTATCGCCAGCGTCCTTCAGAGCATCGAGCAACTCGAAAAGGCCGGCCTCACCGACAAGGCCGCGGCCGAGTACAAGAAGCTCAGCAAGAGGTTCCCTGGCAAGAGCCGAGCGGAGCTTCGCCGCATGGCTGCGAAGTAGAGAGGCGCGTGCAGTCGCGCGCAACTCGTCGATTCGCCAAACGGCAAGCCCAGCGAACGCGTGCCGCTCGTTAGCCGATACGGGTTCCGCACGATTCCGGCCCTGCCCGATCGAGGCCCATCTTCGCAACCCTTCTGACTTCTCAAGACTGGTGTCGGGCGTACGTCCGCTCCGATGTTATTCACAAGCGACCATTGCATTGGCCGCGTCGGTGTGCTAAAAATGAATGGACGAGCGTGATTGTCTCCCTGTCATGTTCGATCGCGAAAGCGCCGATTCGTTGAACCGATAACTTGAGCCCAGGGAGCCGAGCGGAATATGATTGCCGGGCGAACTCCGAACACATCGGAGAGGTCCAGCCTTGCCGCGAGGTGCCCACTTAGCTTTGCTAGGGTTCAAAGAATTGACTTTCGCACGGCATTGCGGCGGAGAGACAATCCAATTTGAACAAGGCCCGCCGCGCGCAAACGCGGCGGGTTTTGTTTATGCGCTGTGCCACACAAAGCCACCGATGGTATCGGCGGTCTGACGACTAACCCACGCCAAACGCGCTCGGCCAGAAATGCACGCCGAGATGCAGCAACCCCAGCGTGTACAACCCCGCAACGACATCATCCAGCACCACGCCCCACCCACCGGGCACGCGCCGCTCGATCCAGTTGGCCGGCCAGATCTTGGCGATGTCGATCGCCCTTTCGACGAAGAAAGCGACGACCATCAGTTGCCACGTCACCGGCAAGCCGATCAACGCGACGAAGTAGCCCGGCAACTCGTCGATGACGTTCTTCTTGCTGTCCTTCTCGTCGAGAACCCGATCCGTGTGACCGGCAATCCAAATCGAAAACAACGTGAAGGCCGCAACCACGGCCACATAAACACCGGGTCGATTCTCCAGCCCTAGCCCCCACGACTCGCTGGCCATGAGCAAGTACATCGGGACACCGACCACCGCCACCGACACCGTCCCCGAGGCAAACGGGACGAATCCGACGTACGCCAATGAGCCGATGAACAGCAGCGCCTTGTCCGATGCCGAACGAGGCGGCGGTGGTCCACCGCCCTCGGCCTGGTTTCCGCCACTGGCGCGATCGTCCTGCGAACTCACGATGGGCTCCCCGATTCGAGCAACAGGCCGAGCCGCTCGCGCAAGGCCCCGTCGATGTGCTCTGGTTTCGTCCAGACCGCCAACTCCAACGCCGACTGGCAAGCGCACCCAAACTTGGCCGCCGTCGCCAAACGCTGCAAGGCCGCTTCGATCAACTTGACGGACGCCGCGGTCGCATGCTCGACGTTGCCCATGATCTCCGCGAGCAACGCTCCCTTGTCGGCCCCGGGATCGTGCGGGCGCCAGCAGTCGTAGTCGGTCGGCAGCGCGATCAGGGCGTAGCACATCTGAGCCTCGCGAGCCAACTTCGCCTCGGGCATGCAAGTCATGCCGATCAGATCGCCTCCCCATGAACGGTGCATGCGGCTCTCGGCCACGGTGGAAAACGCCGGCCCCTCCATGCACACATACGTCCCGCCTTCATGGATCGTCACGTCCAACCCCGCACCGGCCGCGATGAGCGCGTCTCGAAGACTCGGACAGAACGGTTCGCTGAATTCGGCGTGCGCGACGAGGCCCGGCGCATCGAAGAACGTCGTCGCGCGGCGGACCGTCTTGTCGATCAGTTGGTCGGGGATCACCAGATCGCGCGGGCGCAGCTCCTCTCGGAGGCTGCCCGTGGCACCGCTGGCGAGAATGTGCGTCACGCCCAGTGACTTGAGCGCGAAGATGTTGGCCCGATACGGCACGGCCGTCGGGCAACACGTGTGATGAACGCCATGTCGCGGCAGAAAGGCAATCTCGGCATCGTGCCAGCGGCCGCGAACGATCGGCGCGCTGGGCAGGCCGAACGGCGTCTCGACCTCGCAACTCTCCCCGTCGATCTCGCCGCGCAGCGCGTGGCCTAGTCCCGTTCCACCAATCAGACCGATGATGGGCTTGTTCATTGGTTGGTCCCGAAAACTCGTTCTCGACTCTCACGCCGAAACCGGCCACTATCGTCGCCGAACGTGCGTCGGTCAATTGCCGAGCCGCTGAGGATGCCGATCGCCACGTTTGGCCGTAAACTACCCAGGATGCCCGATGAACGCGACACGCTGACATCTGAGGAACTCGCCAAAGTGCTGAGCAACTACGACCTCGGCATCGTTCGGGAAGTGTACGCGTTCGCACGCGGCTCACGCGCGGCGGCCAAGCTCGTCGTCCGAACGGATCGCGGCAAGTTCCTCATCAAGCGGCGTCCCGTCGGCAAGTACGACGCCTACCGCGTCGCGTTCGCGCATGCCCTCCAACGGTACCTGGCGTCCAAGAACTTCCCGCTGCCCCACCTGATCGGCACGCGCGATCAGAACAACTCGATGCTGAAGCTGGGCGACGCCATCTACGAGGTCTTCGAGTTCATCGATGGCGAGAGCTACGACGGCGGTCTCGTCGCGACCTACGAGGCCGGCAAAACGCTCGGCCTCTATCACCGATTGGTCAGTCAGTATCACCCGGAGTACGAACCGCCGCGCGGCCACTACCACGACGCGCGCCTGGTCTATGAGGCCTTTCGGCCCGTCGCCGAGACGCTGGCCAAACGCCCCAGCGCCAAAGGCCGCAAGACCGAGCTGATCGATCTCCTCAAGGCCCTGAAGCGCGCCTACAAGCACGCCGCCGCCGCAGTCAACGAACTCGGCATGGAAGGGTGGGAGGCCCAGATCGTCCACTCGGACTGGCATCCCGGCAACATGCTGTTCGATCGTCAACACATCGTCGCCGTCATCGACTACGATACGGCCCGCATCCGTCCGCGCGTGATGGACGTCGCCAACGGCTGCCTCCAGTTCTCGATGGTCACGGCCGGGCGAGACCTGACGACGTGGGAGGACCGCACGGACGAGTTGCGAGCCAGGCGGTTTCTCCGCGGCTACGACGAGCTCGTCACGCTGAGCGAGGCCGAACTCCTCGTCGTGCCGCACCTCATGCAGGAGGTACTCGTCGCGCAGGCTCTCCAACCGATCATCCGCACGGGCACCTTCGCCGGGCTGGACGGATTCGCCTTCCTCAAAGTCGTCCTGGCCAAGGTCGACTGGCTGCGTCAGAATACGGCGTTCACGACCCTCGACGCACCGGGAGAGGGGAAGTGAGAATTGAAGATTGAGAATTTGAAATTGGGAAAAGCGCCGGCGCGACCGGCTAGACAGCCGCCGCAGGGGGCGTATGAGTTGCTGGGATTGTGGACGCATGACAGATCGAACAGTACGAAACGGGTCTGCCGTGTCGATCTCGCTCCCTCTGGCGTGCATTCACTCCCTGCGGGGGCTCCATCCGTCGGACCAGCCGATGTCCACGGGCTTGCGCGTGAGGCCAAGATCTGAAACACCGCGCGGCGCTGGCTGTTGCGAACCGATCCCTGGGATAGTCGAGAACAAGACATGCCGAACATTGAAGTCAGATTCTTTGGACCCGCCCGAGACGCCGCAGGCACGGATCGCGCGGAGTTGACGCTCGACGACGGTGCCAGCGCGGGGGACGCGGCTGCGGTCCTGGCCGAGAAGTACCCCCAGCTCGGTTCATCGCTGGGCATTCGCCTGGCCGTCAACCGCGCCTACGTCGCGCTCGACCATGTGCTCACCGAGGGAGACGAGGTCGCCGTGATTCCGCCCGTCTCCGGCGGCGCGGATGTCGACCGCGTTCTCCTGACGCGCGACGCGATCGACGTCGCGGCCCTCACGGCTGACCTGCAATCAGACGAAGCGGGCGCGGTCGTCACGTTCGTCGGCACGGTTCGGGCGGAGCAGTCGGACGGCCGCACGCTGGCCGTGTTGGACTACCACGCATACGACGAGATGGCGATGGAACAGCTTCGAGACATCCGCCGACAGGCCGGGGAGAAGTTCGAGATCCTCGACGCGGCAATCGTTCATCGCCTGGGCAAGCTCGCACTCGGCGAGGCCTCGGTCGCCATCGTCGTCGCGGCCGCGCATCGCGCCGCGGCGTTCGATGCGACGCGATGGATTCTCGACGCGGTGAAGGCGGACGTGCCGATCTGGAAGAAGGATGTGTGGGCCGACGGTGATACGACGTGGGTCGAGCCAACGGCATGAGGCAATGAAAAAGAAAACGAAAACCCCCAACAAACGCCCCGGCCCAAAGTCGATTCGAGAAAGCGCCGCTGCCAGGATCAAGCGGGCGGCGAAGATTTCGGCCAAGCTGGCAAAGCTGTACCCCGTCGCCGAATGCGCCTTACACCACAACTCGGCGCTCGAGCTGCTCATCGCGACGATCCTCTCGGCACAATGCACCGACGAGCGAATCAACAAGGTGACGCCGGCGCTGTTCAAGCGATACAAGACGACTCGCGCCTTCGCAGCGGCCGACATGTCGGAGCTCGAGTCGATGATCCAATCGACCGGCTTCTTTCGCAACAAGGCCAAGAATGTCCAGGGCGCCTGCCGCGTGATGGTCGAACGGTTTGACGGCCAGGTGCCGGACACGATGGACGATCTGACCCAGTTGCCGGGCGTCGCGAGAAAAACGGCCAACGTCATCCTCGGCACCTGGTACGGAAAGAACGAAGGCGTAGTCGTCGACACGCACATCGGCCGATTGGCCTGTCGGTTGGCGTTGACGTGGAACTCGCGAGACAGCAAGGACGCCATCAAGATCGAACGGGATCTGATGGAGGTCTTTCCGCAAACATCGTGGACCGACGTAGGCCACGGCCTGATCCTCCACGGTCGGCAAGTCTGCTCCGCGAGGAAGCCGGCCTGCGAGCGCTGCGAGGTGAACAAGCTGTGTCCTTCGGCGTACGGGTATGATGACGACTAGGCGGTTGCCGCAACGGCTCGACACAAGGCCGCCGATAGCATCGGTGGTCATATGAGCAGGTAGGGGAACACCATGAAGATCAATCTCTCCGGGCCAGACATCACGCAAGCTGAAATCGACGCCGTCGTCGAGGTCATGAAGACAGGACGCCTGTCGCTCGGCCCCAAGGTCGACGAGTTCGAGCGGGCCGTCGCCGAGTACGTCGGCGTCAAGCATGCCATCGCCATTTCGAGCGGCACGTCCGCCCTGCATCTACTCATGCGGGCCATCGGCGTCGGGGCAGGCGACGAGGTCATCAGCACGCCCTTCTCGTTCATCGCCTCGACCAACTGCGTCATGTTCGACGGCGGACGACCGGTTCTCGCCGACATCGACCCCGAAACCTGGAACATCGACCCGGCCGCCATCGAACCGGCCATCACGCCCAAGACGCGGGGCATCATCTCGGTCGACGTCTTCGGCGAAGTGGCGGACATGACGGCGATCAACGCCATTGCAGACAAACACAACCTATCGGTCATCGAGGATTCCTGCGAAGCGATGGGCAGTGTCTACAAGGGTCGCAAGGCCGGCAGCCTGGGCCGAGCCGGCGTCTTCGGGTTCTACCCCAACAAGCAGATCACGACCGGCGAAGGCGGGATGATCACGACCGATGACGACGAGATCGACACGCTTTGCCGGTCGATGCGGAACCAGGGTCGCGACACGGGCATGGGTTGGCTCTCGCACGAGCGGCTCGGATTCAACTACCGCCTGAGTGACATCGCCTGTGCCATCGGCGTCGAGCAGATGAAACGCGTCGGCACGATCGTGGCCGATCGCGCCAGGGTCGCCGGCTGGTACCTCGACAGACTCCGCGCCGAAGGCCGCCTCTCTGTGCAGAAGCTCAGCGCCGATTGCCAGATCAGTTGGTTCGTCTTTGTCGTCAAGCTGGCCGACGACTACTCCGAGCAGCAGCGCGGCGAGATCATCCATCAACTCCGCAAGCGCGGCATCGGTTGCAGCAACTACTTCGCACCGATCCACCTCCAGGCGTTCTACCAGAAGGAGTTCGGCTACAAGCCCGGCGACTTCCCCCACTGCGAACGCGTCGCCGCTAGAACGATCGCCCTGCCGTTTCACAAGGGGCTGACCGAGTCGAATGTCGATGAGGTGTGCGAGACGTTGAAGTCGCTGCTGTAGATCGAACACAGCCTTCAGCCCCCGCTCTGCCGGGGGTCGGCGCGGCAGGGGCAACCGCATACCCCCCCCCGGCAGAGCCGGAGGCTAAGGGAATGACCCGGCATCCTTCTACGAATGCGCGCCGCCACGAAGGTGACGTACGTCCGCACGAACGCCAGCACCCCGCAGCGTCGGCGATT
>CAYYPB010000038.1:0-11770 GCA_964473405.1 uncultured Planctomycetaceae bacterium | reverse complement strand
AGAGAGGGAAAGATGGACATTCAACTTGTGAGATGTGCCGAATGTCAAGAAAGAAGACCCTTTGTATTTCGCTCGCCGCCTGCTTCCTCGCGGCGGGCACAGGCTGCGGTACATTTTGTCAGCTGCTAGGCCTGGGTGCCGACTGCAGCGGCGGTGCCGCTGTGACCGACCAGATCGTCCAGGGAGCCAACATCTGGAATGCCTGGAAGAACACGCCTGCGGGCGGCACCGGCACGACGCTCTCCGGTGACAACTACCAGTACACCCGCTGCAAGGGTTGCCACGGTTGGGATTGGCTCGCTGGCACGGGTGGATACGTGAGGCGGACGGCAACCACGGGGCATCCCGCGGGCAACTCGGCCAGCGCTTTGGGAGCAGGCCCCTTCACCGAGGCCCAGGTCATCAACGCCGGCGGCCGCGTCCCCGGAACGGATGCCGACGCCCAGACGCACCCCGACTTCACATCCATCCTGACCGCCGAGCAGATCACAGCCGTTGTCGCCTTCCTCAACTTCAACGATGCACGGCTCGCCAACATCGCCACGATCGACACGACGACAGATCCGTCCACATACACCTTCGCGAACGCCAGCACGACGGCGGGCTTGGCGATCTACACCGCCAACTGCTTCGCGTGCCACGCCGCCCCCGATTCTGACTCCACGGCGGCATCCGACACCAAGCCCGGCGTAGGCGGCATCAAGGCTTACCTCCAGGGTGACGGCAAGTACTCCGAACTGGCCCACAAAGCTCGCTGGGGCGGTGGCGGCGCGATGACGCGAACTGCGATCGGCAGCTTGAGTTCCACTCAGATCCGTGACCTGCTGGCCTACTTGCAGACGGTTGTGGACGGTACCGGCGGTGGCGGCGGTGGCGGCGGCGACGCGGCGGCTGGCGGCGTTTTCTTCGCCGCAAACTGTGCGGTCTGCCACAATGCGGATGCGTCGGGCAACGTCGGCCCCAACATTCAGGCCAAGGTCGCTGCAGACCTCCTGGCGAAGATCGATGGTACGCATAACGGTATCACCGCCATCACTGCGACACAAGCCGACGACGTAGCGGCTTGGCTCGCCACACAGTAAGAACGTTTGCCTCACCCCTGAAGTTAGACACCCGAGGGCGTGTCGCCGTAACGGCGGCACGCCCTCTCTGTATTCTGGTGTCAAGCTCAGGGCCTGGCGGGCGGCGGAGCATCCCGTAGGGGCTCGCTGCCCACGGCGGTCCGTTGCACACGCCGTCCCAGCAGACACGTCACTTCGTAGGGAATGGTCCCCAGTCCACGGGCACTCGCGTCGACCGAATTGGGCCGCTCCGGCCGATCATCAATGAGTGCCACCACCGTTCCGAGAGACATGGGCGGCAGATCGGTGAGATCGACGGCGAGTTGGTCCATGCTGATCCGACCGATCACCGGTGCGTCGCCACAAGGTGTCCCCACGACGGCGGCGTTCGACAAGGCGCGTATGAAACCATCGAAGTAGCCGGCCGGCACGATGCCCAACCGCGTCGGTCGCCGCGTGGTAAACACTTGGCCATAGCCCACGCAGTGATCGGCCGGCAGATCCTTGATCGCCGTGAGATGCGAGACCAATCGAAGCGCGGGGCGAAGATCGATCCGCTCGGCCATCGAATCGCTTGGCGCGTAGCCAAACAGCGAGAGACCCGGGCGGACCATGTCAAAGTGCGCTGCGGGCATCGTGATCGTCGCGGCGCTGTTGGCCAGATGACGAATAGTGTCAGGCCCCAAACGCTCATGCTGCTCCTGGAGCGACTGCCGAAAGGTCTCGAGTTGTCGGTCGGCGAGATCTGCGTTGTCGAAATCGGCCGTCGCGAAGTGTGAGTAGTAACCTAGCAAGGCGAGACAGGGTTCCTGTGCGATCGCGTCGAGCAGTGCCGCGGCTTGCCGCGGCGCGACGCCCATGCGACCCATGCCGGAGTCCAGCTTCACATGCAAGCCCACACGCCGTCGCGGTTTGGCGCCGACTAGACGGCGCACGGTCTCGTGATCGCTGACGGTGATGTTCAGGTCGAACTCGACAATGGCCGCGATGCGTTCTTGCCGCTCGCGTTCGCCAGCCACAGCCAGTACGTTGCCCAACAAGAGGATCGGGTTCCGCCAGCCGATCTCGCGCAGCTCAACGGCCTCGGGAACCGTGGCCACGGCTGCGTAGTCGACGCCGGCCTCGGAGAGGATCGGCGCGACGATGCGAACGCCATGCCCGTAGGCGTCGGCCTTCAGCGGTGCGCACAGCTTGACGCTTGGCGCGCAGCACGCTCGGAGGGCCGCGCAGTTGTGCTGGATGTGGTCGGTGTTGATCTCGGCAATGAGGTCTGATCGCATCCGTGGATCGCTCCGCAATCTCGTGCCGCCGTGGCGATCGTATCACACTACGCTGCGGGCGAGCGTCTCGTTCACGCTTGCCGCGCACTGAAGAACTGCGATTCCGAGGCCCACGGCTGGCCAGCCGTGGGCCCTGGCGCGGCACCGGGAGCCACAGAGTAGCGGTCCATCAGAGGCAGCGCGGCGCGGCGGCGTCAGAACTCCTGCGCCTTGAAGCTTCGGAACCCCAGGCTCATGCTGACGAGGGCCGTTCCGAGGCCCAACACGACCACCGCGACGAACGCTCCGGCTGCCCGGGGTGTGATTGTATCCAGACGCCCCGCCGCTGCGGTCTTCCAACACAACACGCCGAATAGCGCCACACTCAGGGCCACGAGCGCCACCGAAGCAATCAGGTTCACCGTCCCACCGAGTCCGGACGAGATGCGACTCGTGTTGGTTTCGTCGAAGCTGGGCATCCGGGCACCCAGTCCGATCGCCAGACCGCAGAGCCCGATGCACGTTGCCAGCGTGGCGGCGACCTGCATCATCGCCAGCGTGGCCGGCAACTCGATGGCTCGGATGGCAAGCCAGGTGATGATCATCGCCGCGAAGGCGGTCAGCGTGACGGCGTAGGCGCACTTGGCCCAGAGCACTTTCCCACGCGACATGGGCCACAGCCCTACGAGCCAGATCTGCTTGCCCTCGATGGAAATCAGCGGAAAGACGAACCGACTCGTGAATGTCGACAGGATCAACGTGATCGCGCCGTAGTTCAGGAAGCAGATGAGCGCCTTCCAACTGGCGTTGAACCCATCGGGCGGGGCGCTGCGCGGTAGATAGGCCAGGTAGAGCCCCAACAGACCGAAGAGTATCGCCAACTGCGACCACTGGATCGGGTCTCGCAAGAAGTTGCGTACATCCTTGAGGATCATCGCGCGCATCTGTCCGGGCAGATAGAAGAACGCCACGTCCGTCAGCCATCGCGACATCCATCCGCTGTAGGTGCGCGTCCGCGTCGGTGAGGCTTGGGCGCGGCCGAACGCCGCCAGGAGCTTGCGCGACACGGCGAGACCGGCCCAATAGCTGACGAACAGGCCCGTCGAAATCGTCACCGCGAGATAGAACGCCGCTTCGACCGGCGCATCCTGGATCGAGAACTGAATCGCCTTGGATGGCCATGTCGAGGGCAGCAGCGCGGCCTTAAGATAACTCAACTCCCCCAGAAAGGTCTCTAGCCATTGCGGCGATGCATTGGATGCGGAGACCGTCCACAGGCGACCCCACCAGACCATCGCGAGGATCACGCAGACGCCGGCGGTGTAGAGCATCGTGCGCTTCGCAACGCGGGGTAGATACAACGCCACGGCCATCGCGGCGAGCAGCCCCAGCGCCCCGGGAATCGGCACGAACCCGAGGAACGCCAGAACGAACACGGGGTAGAAATGCCAGGGCAACCCCTGCACATGGCCGATCGCCAACATCAGCGGCAGGCCCAGCAGCAAGAGCGACCAACTCGAATAGAACAGCGACTCGACATAGACGATCGCGACGATGTGCCGAGGGGCATTGGGCGCGGAGAGTAGAAAGGCCGGCTCGTCCCGCGCGTACAGCGAACCGTAGACCAATACAGCCGTCGAAAACGCCAGCAGCATCGTCATGGCGGCGAAGAACAGATGGAAAATGTACGGCAGCGCGATGACGGCCTGCTCTTCGTGCTGCCGGATGAGAATGAGAACCCTGTCGAAGATCAGGTAGAGCCCGCCCCAGATCGTCCCTACGAACACGAGAATGAGCAGTAGTTGCAGCGGCCGTTCGTCCACGAGCTGGCGAAGCCGATTGCGCAGCAGCCGCAGCTTGAGGTGCATCAGCAGTCCGAAGCCCGGCGCGATGGCCGCCGCGTGAGATGGATGAGAGCGCGTCGGTTCCATGAGTCCCTTCAAGTGCCCTACGGCCGAGGCGCTGATCTGGCGGACAGCGCCATCGCATCGGCTTCGTCGCCGTCGTCGCCGTCGTCGGCGTCCGTCAAATCCAGGAAAATATCTTCGAGCCGGTGCTCCTCGGCCGCCTTGGCTTTCAACTCTGCGAGTGTTCCACACGCGATGATCCGGCCCTGGTTGATGATGGCGATGCGATCGGCGATGGTTTCGGCCACGTCCAGCGTGTGCGTGGACATGAACACCGTACGACCCTCCGCCGCCAGTTCGCGCAGCAGTTCCTTCACCGTGCGGACGGTTCGCGGGTCGAGCCCCACCATGGGCTCGTCCACCACCAGTACGCGCGGGGCGTGCAGCAGGGCTGCCGCGAGGACGACGCGCTGTTTCATCCCGTGCGAGTAGCCTTCCGCCAACTGATCGGCATAGGAACTCACAGCGAGCCGATCCATGAGCACGGCGGTCCGCGAGAGCGATTCGGCCGGGTCAAGACAGTACATCCGGGCCACGAAGTCCATGAATTCGCGGGCGGAGAGCTTGTCGTACAGAAACGGCTGGTCTGGCACATACGCCAACGCGGCCTTCGCCGCCTGACATTCGGAGCCCATCGGCTGATCGCAGACGGTGATCGTCCCCGTGTCAGGCTGCAGCAAGCCGACCAGCATCTTGATCGTCGTCGTTTTGCCGGCACCGTTGGGGCCGAGGAATGCGAACACCTCGCCCGGGTTGACCGCTAGCGAGATGCCATCCACGGCCCGCAAGGGACCATAGCACTTGGTCACGTTTTCAATGACGATGGACATCTTCAATCCCCCTCAACGCGGGCTCGGCCAGGCCGCTGCCGGCTTGTCGAGACGGTCCGCGACCTTCTGCTGTTGAAGCCGGCTCAGCGTATCCTTGGCGCGACGTCGGGCGTTCGGTTCGAACGGCTCGTCCGTCATGATCCACTTCCCCAGCAACGGGATCTGCAACTCCTGTCGTAAGATCCGTCCCGAGTCGTCCGCCCAGGCGGTCGTGTCGTCCGTCTCGATGCGAAAGCACTCGACCGACTCGCCCGCGTGGTCGATCCGCTCGCGCCGCGTCACGTTGACCAACTGGGTGGCCAGCTCCACGTCGCCGCCCTGAAGCAATGACATGGGGTTGATCGACCGCAGCCGCCAGCTTTGCCCGACGTGGAGGCCCTCCAAGTGCGTGAACGGCCGGATCGAATCGCCCAGGTACTTCGACAGATCTCCGTCGAACGAGAGCGTCTTCTTGATCGCGCCGACCACGGCCTCGCAGGAAAACTCGTTGTGGTAGCGGAATCCGCGAACGCGAGCGGAAAGGACGGCCGTCTCCATGAGAAAAGAGAAACTCTGTAGTTGTTCGCCTTCGTGATAGGTGAGGCTCGTATCGACGAGAACGTCGCCGACCGCCGGCAGAAGCGAGATCGCGCTGCCGATCTCCAGATGCGTCAGGCTATGCACCGTGGTCGCCGTCGGCGAGGGCGTCGTCGTCACCCAGGTCGTCCCCACGCGATGGCCGTCCTCGGTTGTGATAGCAACTTGGTAGGCCCCGGGCGGGATGGCGCTGGCCGGCGGCTCCTGGGCCAGCCAGTAAGGCAGCACGTCGCGATGAATCAGCGCAGCCATGGCAGCGAGCCATGCCAGTGTCACTAGGATGCCAAACGCTCGACTCATGAGACTCCGCCCACTGACCGCCACGCACCGTTCCTCGACGGGTGCTGTCGGATTCTATGAAGGCAACGGCACGCCGGTCAATCTCGCACGCCGATGCCGGAGACGACCGACGCCACTGAGAAGCCGAATCGCCCCCTCGACCGCCGAATCGACCTCGTTCTTGACTTCGCCCACACAAGGGGGTTTGCTTGCCGCCGAACGAATGCGGGACGGACGAGACCCCGATGGCGAACCCCCAGATCAAACGGACAAGACGCTCGACCGCGAAGCGCGTCGCCCTGCTGGCGGCGGGTGTGCTGGTCGTCTCGCTTCTTGTCGCGTCCTATGTCGTCTTGCGCACGCCGGGTTGGTATCGCCCGCCGGTGATCGCCGTCGCGGACCGTCAGGCCGTCCGGAACAATCTCATCCAGGCCGAGCAGGCGTTCACCGAGGGCTTGCGCGACGGAGAACCCTTCACCTACCACCTCTACGCCGAAGATATCAACCGCTGGATCACGATGCGGAAGGAGATCTACCCGCTGATCGACGAACTGGCCCCGCCGATCCTGGTCGATCCGTTCGTGCATTTCGACGAAGACACGATCACCGTCGCGGGCAAGCTCGAGACCGCCGCGGCCGATCTGCTCATCTCCATCGAGATCGAACTGATGCTGGATCAAGGCGACCTCGTCCTGCGGGCCTCCACCATGCGTTGCGGGTCAGCCCCGATCCCCATGGACGACGAACGGCTCGGGCTGGCAACGACGATCCAAAACAACGCGAACGACCTGTGGCCGGGCAGTCCGGCGATGGCGGGTGACTTCCTCAGCGGGCTCAGAATCGGGGCCGAAGCGTGGTGGAAGAACGGCGGGGTCGCCTATCGCATCGAGGCCGTCGAACTCCACCCGGGCCGGTTGGACATTCACGTTCGACCGCTGGGGCGTCCCGGCGACAAGGGACGCAAGCGCCACGCGGCCCCCTGATCGTCCGCCTTCTCGATGAGAAAGACGCCATTCATCAGCTTGCCGTCGAAGGCGACGCGCCATGCCCTACCACCCTGCCGCAGCACCTCGCATGTGCCCTCGCCATGCCGGACCACATGGCCGCGGTCGCCGGAGATGGGCCCCTCGTACTCGAGGTACCGTCGCCTGTGGTCAGCGATGCGCTCACAGGGGATGCCCTCGACGGATGCGGTTTCCGGGGGCACGTCAATCTTCCACGTCGCCAGCGTCGGTCCGTCTTCGATCATGAGGTCGAAGTGGTCCCCCTCGGGCTGCGTGTGCAGCAGCACGACGAATCGCGCCCGATTGCCGCGATGTCCGTCTCTGGCGTCTGTCGTCGGATCACTCCTTGGGGCTGCGCTACGGGCTCGTGGCGCGTGCGTTTATTCTCTTGTCCAAACCGACGCTCAGCCTTAGCATCTTATCGCGGTCAAGCGAGGAAGGCCGTGGCACGAGCGGGTGCCCTATCCCCTCTGGGGGTGGGGGACTGACGCAGAAGTCTGTGCCGTTTGGCTAGGACCGTTCCGTCCCCCACCCCTGGAAGGGGCGGGGCGCCCACGCCGCAAATCGGTCGCGGTCCAGCGAGCAGGAGCCCCGCAGGATGAACGGCAGACGATCCTGGCAAACCATCACGGTGATCCTTTGTGCGGTGGCCATCGGCCTCGCTGGCTGCAGCGATCCCCAACCCTCCTACCGACAGTATATGAGCGAAGGTGCTCGCGAGTACGACGCGGGCCGAAACGCCGAGGCGCTCGCCATGTTCCGACAGGCCGCCGAGATCGACCCGGAGAGGCCGGACGCTTCGTATCGTATCGGCTATTGCTACCTGGCGATGGCCGACGCTCAGTTTGTCGAAAACGACCTTCCCGGCGCCGCGCGATACTGCGATCGGGCAATCGCCGCGTTCGACAAGGCGATTTCCGCATTTCCTGGCTACAGCCGAGCCGTTCAGGGCAAGGCCGATGCGTTGCGGCTTCGGGGTAAGCACGAGGCGGCCATCGAGATCGCCCAGTGGGTCGCGGCTCAGGCTGCCTTCGAAGCGCGGAAACTCATCCTCGAAGCCCGGCAGCAGATCGCCGCCGGAGACATGGACGGTGCCCAACTCTCCTTCGTGCAGGCGGCCGCCATCGAGCCGAACAACGCACGCGTCCATGCCGAGGCCGGCCTCTTCTACCTCCGTCTGAAGAACACGGCCGAGGCGATCAAGTCGTTCCAACGTGCCTACGAACTCGAACCCGGCTCGCCTGGCGTCTTCACGACACTCAAGGAGCTACGGGCCGTCCCGGCATATCCGCGCGATCGGGCGAGGCCGAGCAGTCCGTAGTGTGACAGCGCCGCGGCGCAGCAGGGGAGGAGCCGCGGGCTTCAGCCCGCGCGGCCGTAAGACGTAGAGTGGCGTTCACTCGCCCAGCAAGACCGCGCGCCGGGAAAGCCCGCGGCTCTTCCGCAAAGACGCATCGCTGCCACATTATGCTTTCGCCGCGGTCCGCGCCTTCCGTGAAAGGACACTTGGCACAACCCGTTTGCGTTGAGCCACATCCGTTGGACACGATAGACGAACAGACCGGTGCGAGACTCCTGCGTACGGCCCGATGCGCGCTGGTCGCGGAGGTATCCGGCCAACGAGCGGTCGCTGACGAGGAACCCTGGCCCGAGATGGCGCGTCGGGGCGTCTTTGTCACGCTCCGCAAGCGCGGCCGGCTCCGAGGCTGCATCGGCACCTTCACGCCGCGAGCCGACCTTCCAGAGACGGTGGTAGAAATGTCCGCCAGTGCCACGCGCGATCCGCGATTCACGGCGATGCCCATCAGCCCGACCGAAGAGAAGGACATTAGGATCGAGCTGTCGGTCCTCTCGCCGCTGAGGCGCATTGAGGATCCGCTCGATTTCGAGTTGGGGCGACACGGCATCTACTTGCGGCACGGCATCGCGGCCGGCTGTTTCCTGCCGGAGGTAGGCACGGAGTCGGGCTGGGACAAGGAGCGGTTCCTATCCGAGTTGTGCAGTCAGAAGGCCGGGCTGTCACCCGACGCGTGGCGAGACCGGGCGGTCGAGATTCAGGTCTTCACCGTGCAGAAGTTCGTCGAAGGCCCGTAGGGCGACGCGGGAACCGTCTGAATTGCCGATCCGCCAAACGGCAAGCCGGTAGGCACGCCGCAGGATATACTCGGCCATAGTTGTTCTTGAGCGACGCTTGGCCCACGCGAACCGTCGGCATCGGCTTGCCGTTTGGCGTACTGCGACTCAAGCGTCTTTCTTGATATCGTATTTCTTGACGCGATATCGCAGATTGTCGCGGCTGATGCCCAGGTTTCTCGCTGCCTTGGATTGATTCCAGCCGCTCTCGCGCAGGGCCTTGACGATCATCGCCTTCTCGTAGCCCCACAACGATGACTCCGTGCCCGACGCCTCCGGGGTCGGCTCCTCGCCGACGACTTCTCTCGGCAGATGGTCGCGCGTCACGGTCTCGCCGTCCGCCAGCAGCACCGCCCTTTCGACGATGTTCTGCAACTCGCGGATGTTGCCCGGCCAGCTGTACGCGGTGAGCATCGAGATCGCGTCGTCCCCCACCGCCGGCTTGGTGCAGCCGAGATTCGTCGCCGACATGGCCACGAAGTGTTCCACGAGCAACGAGATGTCCTCACGCCGTTCCCGCAACGGGGGAATGTCGATCGGGAAGACGTTGAGTCGATAGAAGAGATCCTCACGGAAGCCACCCTTCTCCATCGCCTCGTGCAGATCGCGATTCGTCGCCGCGATGATCCGAACGTCCGTCGCGATCGTGCGCGTGCCGCCGACGCGAACGTACTCCTTCTCCTGCAAGACGCGGAGCAGTTTGACCTGCGTGCTTTGGGAGATGTCACCGATCTCGTCGAGGAACAACGTGCCGCCGTCGGCCATCTCGAAGCGCCCAAGCTTGTCGGCGTGGGCACCTGTGAAGGCCCCCTTCTCGTGACCGAAGAGTTGGCTCTCAAGCAGCGTCTCGGGCAGCGCGGCACAGTTGATCGCGATGAACGGCCGCTCTCCACGCGGACTGGCCCGATGGATTTCGCGAGCCGTGATCTCTTTCCCCGTTCCGGTTTCACCGAGAAGCAGAACCGTCGCGTTGCTTCCTGCAACGCGGTTGACCATGTCGGTGACGCGGCGCAAGGCCGGTGAGTTGCCGATGATCGGCGAACGGACCTTGAGGGTCTCTCGCAGGCCGCGGTTCTCTTTGACGACCGTTTCATGCTGGGCCGCGTTGTGGGCGCCGCTGGCCGCTAGGTTTGCGAAGATCTGAAGCAGCGTCAGGTCTTCCATGTCGTACGAGCGACCGGAGACCTTGTTGAGAACCTCCACGACGCCGATGACTTCGGTCTGCCAGATCAGCGGAGCGGCGATCAGGCCGCGCGTCTGAAAGCTGCTCTTGGCGTCGATGCCGCGGAAGAAGTCGCCGCTCTGCTCGACGTCGGCGACGATGAGCGCCTTGCCCGATGCCGCGACCTGGCCGGCGATGCCCAGCTTGGCGTCGAACTCCTCGCCGATCAAGGCGGGACCGCGATCCCCCACTGCCGCCATGAAGACGAGCTTGTCTCTGCGTTTGTCGAGGAGCATGACGCTTGAGGCTTCGGACCGCAGCACGGTGGCCGAGGTTCGTGCGATCGCCTGAAGTACGTCGTTCAACTCCAGCGAAGCGTTGATCGCTGCCGACGCTTCAACAAGAGTCGTTACCGTTCGGGGCGGGAGTCCGCGATAACTTTCGTGATGCGAGGCGTTCATGAGACCCGTCAGCTTGGACCTTCGATTGCGGACACAACGTCCGAGAACCCCCACGACTGGGGAATAATCATCGGTTTGCGGCCAACAGACCGCCTCAGTCCATGTTTCGCGACGGTAGTTTTGACCGACTGGGGTGTCAAGGGTAAATTGCCCCACCCCGAGACCGGGTTGGATCGTGAAAAATCTTCACTCGATCGAACTCCCCAGGCCCGCGGGCCGTACTCAAGGCAGGTTCGACGTGACGGAACAGGCGGATGGAGTGGGGCAGAAGACCGACGAGCAGCTTCTGGTGGGTTTTCTCGCCGGCAGCGCGGAGGCCTTTGCGGGTCTCGTGGAGCGGCATAGCGCCGACCTCCATCAATTCGCTTCACGCTTTGTCCGAAACTCCGCGACTGCCGACGATGTGGTGCAGGAGACGTTCGTACAGGTCCACCAAGCAGCGGCGGGGTTCGACTCAGCTCGGAACTTTCGGCCGTGGCTGTTCACGATCGCCGCGAACAAGGCCCGCGACCATCTCAGATCGCGGGCGAGAAAACGCGAGGTGTCCCTATCCGCTCCGACGGGGTTTGGCGACCATGAAGACCAAGCAAGCTATCTCGACTTCTTCTCTGACGACTCGGCGCCGCCGGATGAACGCCTCAGCGATACCGAGCAGCGGGCCCTCGTTCGCCGCATCGTGTCCGACATGCCGGACGTGTTGCGAGAGGTTCTCGTCCTGGGGTACTACCAACGGTTTCCGTACAAAGAGATCGCCGAGATACTCGACATCCCGCTGGGAACGGTCAAGAGTCGCTTGCACTCGGCCGTGTCCCACTTCGCTAGGGCCTACAAACGGGAGTTCGGCGATGAGCGTTGAGACATCGCAAGCGGCAGGTGCCACGGGTATCCGACCGCCTTCGCAGCACGCCGGCACCTACGCTTGGTTTGGGGCGTTTCCCGCCACATGCGTCGATTCGCTCGACTCTTCGCGGATTGCCAGGGACCGTCCTGACCCCACGGTGGCGAAAGCCGCTAGTGCATCGCCACACACCAAGCTGCGGGTGGACGGGGCTCCGACGCTTCTGTGGCACCGGCGTCCCGCCGGTGGAACCACAGGCG
>CAYYPB010000037.1:0-11832 GCA_964473405.1 uncultured Planctomycetaceae bacterium | reverse complement strand
CCGAGACGCTGTATCTCCCGCAACGCCGCGTCGGCGCTGGCAAAGCGCCGATCCTGCCGTGTGTAGAGCCGAGCAAAGACGCTGTCCACCCAGGTCGGCAAGCCCTCGCGGATGTGCGACGGCATGTCGCTGCCGCTGGGACGCTCGCCGCAGATCATCTCGAACAACACGACGCCGACCGAATACAGATCGCTCCTGGCGTCGGTCTCCTGGCCGTCCCGTTGTTCGGGGGACATGTAGGCCAACGTGCCGGAGATGCTCTTGCCCTCTTCCGACATGAGGCTGCCGGACTGCATGATGCTGTGGGTCGTGACCTGGCCCGCTCGACCCAAACCGAAGTCCGTCACCTTGACATCTGCGATGGCGAGCTGTTCGGGCAGCTTGCTGCCACCGCCGGCGATCAGGATGTTGGCGGGTTTGATGTCGCGGTGGATGACACCGTTGTCGTGCGCCTGACGAAGGGCCGACAGGATGCCACAAGCGATCGTCTGTGCCGCTCGAATCGGCAGGCCCTCGGGGTGGGCGTCGATCAACTCGCGAAGCGAACAGCCGTCCACATACTCCATGACGAGATACGGCGTCTCTGCATAGGGATCGAGGCCGATAGCGCTGACGACGTTCTCGTGCCGCAGCCCGTGGATGGCGATGCCTTCTTTCTGGAGATTGCGGACGTACTGCGAATCCGTCGGAATCTTGATGGCGACGACTTTGTCCTGCCAGATATGATGATGCGCTCGCCAGACTTGGCCGAAGCTCCCCGTCCCGGCGAGTTCGTCGAGCAGGTATTCGCTGATTCGATCCCCAGCCTGCGGCCCGGTCATGGCTACTGCACTCCCACAAGGCCGGCGTCAGTATCGGCCTTCGCCCACAAAGCCGCCGATAGTATCGGCGGTCATACTCTCAACAACGGATCACCCATCCACATGTCTCGCCAGCGACTCGCAGATCACATAATTGTACGCTGTCGCGGCGGCGAAACCTAGAATCACGACGAACCAAGTGAAGCCGCCCGTGATACCCCAGCCGGCGAACTTCAACGCCAGCAGAATGTCCACCAAGGAGTAAGCGGCGATCACGCCGAGGCTCGTGGCGGCGGCAGCCTGCTCGGATTGGAGGCTACCCTGAAACGCGAGCAGCGGCCGCATGAAGAGATAGCTAGACCACGGCAGCGCCGCGGCGATGACAAGCCAAAGGATCGCCAGCTTGACGACGTGGCCGAACGCCTTGACCGTGTCCCAGTTCTCGATGCACCACCAAGTCCCCGCGGCGACGGCGATGAAGATGATCGCCCCGGCGACCTTCGCTCCGACGAATTTTCCGATCTCTGCCAGCATGAAAAACCCGCCCTCGTATTGTCACCAGCCCCCGAAATATACGCCCAGAACCCATGCGGCGGCACTAGAAACCGAAGGTCCGTTTGTAACGCCCGGCCTCTTGACGGCCCCGGTCGCGTGCGTCAGACTCTATCATCCGCACTTTCAGGATGTTATCAACCTTTGATCGCCTCGGCGTCGGCCTCGAATCCCGGCCGACGGCCCAATGCACGAGTTAGGAAGCAAACGCCCATGAGTTCCACCAAAGCCGTCAACATCAAGCGAGGCCAAGTCCTCATCCACGAGGGCCAGCTCTGGATCGTCCACGACAACGAGATCGTGGCGAAGGGCAACAAAGGCAGCTACATGAAGTGCAAGCTCAAGCACTTCAAGAACGGAAACGTGGTCGACTTCCGGCTCAACGTCAACGACAAAGTCGAAACGCCCTTCGTCGAAGACCAGACGTTCGAGTATCTCTACCGCGACGGGTCGGGCTATATCGCGATGCACACCGAGACCTTCGACCAGATCCCGATTTCGGCGGACCTCATGCCCGAGGCCGACAAGTACCTCAAGGGCAACGAACAGTTGGCCTGCAAACTCCTCGATGGCCAGATCGTCGGCGTCGAGCTTCCCAACACCGTCGAACTCGAAGTCACCGAGGCCCCGCCCGTCGTCAAGGGCGCCACGGCCACGAACCAGAACAAGGAAGTCATCCTCGAGACGGGCTACAAAGTGCGCGTCCCGCCGTTCATCTCGGTCGGTGAAGTCCTCAAGATAGACACGCGCACCGGCGACTACATCTCCCGCAGCTAGGTCATATCGCGCTCGAAGATGCCGACGTCGGCGGCGGCGATCAGAGCCGCGACCGTAAGGGAGCGCTCAGCTGGGCGCTCCATCCCTTCCAGGAGTGGGGGACGGATTTCGGCACGGTTTGATCGATGGAGGAGCCCGCCCAGGTCGTCGTGCAATCATCGCGGCCCCATAGAAATCCGGCAAACATCGAACCGCCGATGCCATCGGCGGCTTTGTGGATGGGGGCCGAACGCCGCTGGGACCGCGAGAACCGCCATCCTTGACCGGCTGCCGACACCTCGGGTAGCATCGCCCACCCTCACGGCAGGAGGCCGACGCTACGGATCGTAGCGGGATGGAGAGACGAACCCGCTGACGGCGGGACGAGTCATTCAGAGAGGAGCCGATGGCGTCCCTCTGGAGAAAGAGCTGCATGGATATCGAAGAAATCAAGACGCTCACCGACCTGATGGTCGAAAACGACCTGACCGAAATCATCCTCCGCGACGGCGATAAACGGATCTTGCTCCGACGGCAGGGTGCCATCGTCGAGCCCACGGTGTTACCACAAATGACCGTTCAACCGGCTCCTGCCGCTCCGCTGCCCGCTGCGGCACCGGTTGCTTCGGCCCCGGCAGCCGCCGCCCCCGTGGACGACGGGCTCGAAACGATCACGTCACCGATGGTCGGCACGTACTACGCCGCGACGTCGCCGGACTCCCCGCCGCTGGTGAAGGTGGGCGATACCGTCAATCCGGACACCGTCGTTTGCATCATCGAGGCGATGAAGGTCTTCAACGAGATCAAGGCCGAGACATCCGGAACGGTCGAGTCCATCGAAGTCGCCAACGCGGCACCGGTCGAGTTCGGCCAGGTCATCATCAAGGTTCGCCCGAGCTAGCGTGGGGGACGACGGACGCGGCCGACGAAACTGCGGGTGCGAAAGATATACCGGCCCTTGGCCATCAGTCAGCGAGGTCTCCCCAACATCGGCATGGCAAAACGCATGTTCTCTCGAATCCTGATCGCTAACCGGGGTGAGATCGCGCTGCGGATCATTCGCAGTTGTCGCGAGCTCGGTATCGAAACCGTGGTCGTCTACTCCAAGGCCGACCGCGGAGCGGGCTACCTCGATCTGGCCGATCGAACGATTTGCATCGGCGATCCCGCCCCTGCCCAGAGCTATCTTCGCGCCGACCGCATCATCGCCGCGGCCGAGATCGCCGACGTCGACGCCATCCATCCGGGCTACGGGTTTCTGGCGGAGAACGCCGACTTCAGCGACCAGTGTCGCGACTGCAAGATCGAGTTCATTGGCCCCAGCGGCGATTCGATTCGCCTGCTGGGCGACAAAGCTGCGGCCAAGAAGCTCGCTCGCAAGGCTCGCGTCAAGACCGTGCCCGGCAGCACCGGCGTGGTCGAAGACGACGAGGAAGCCGTCAAGGCCGCCGGCGAGATCGGCTATCCTGTGATGATCAAGGCGGTCTCCGGCGGCGGTGGCCGCGGCATGCGCATCGCTCACAACGAGGCGACGCTGCTGTCTCAAGTCAGCAACGCCAGGACCGAGGCGGCCAACGCGTTCAACGACGATCGCGTCTATCTGGAGAAGTTGATCGAGACGCCGCGTCACGTCGAGGTTCAGATTCTCGCGGATCAGCACGGCAACTGCATCCACCTCTGGGAGCGCGACTGTTCGCTCCAGCGACGGCATCAGAAGCTCGTCGAGGAGTCGCCCTCGCCGGCCATCAGCGACAAGACGCGCGAGGCCATGTGCAAGGCCGCCGTTCGGCTCGTTCAGGCCGCCGACTATTTCTCGGCCGGCACGGTCGAGTTCATTGTCGACAAGGACGGTGGCTACTACTTCCTCGAGGTCAACACGAGGATTCAGGTGGAGCATCCCGTCAGCGAGTACATCACCGGCATCGACCTGATCGCCTGGATGATCCGAATCGCCGCCGGCGAGAAGATGGACATTCGCCAGAAGGACGTTCCCCGCAACGGTGCCGCCATCGAGGTGCGCATCAACGCGGAAGACCCCGACCACGACTTTCGGCCTTGCCCCGGGACGATCACCGACTTCCGACCGCCCGGCGGTTTCGGCGTCCGGTTTGACTCGCATGCGCACGCGGGCTGCAAGATCCCGCCGTACTACGATTCGCTTATCGGCAAGCTGATCGTCCATCGCCCCACGCGAGCGGAGGCAATCGCCTGCATGAGCCGCTGCCTGGACGAGTTCCAGATAGGCCCCATCGAGACGACCATCCCCCTCTTGCGAAAGATTTTCAACCACGCCGACTTCGCCGCCGGCAAAGTAGACACCGGCTTCATCGAGCGCGCGTTCTGATACGCCTCCTATCGCGTGGCGTCCGACCCAACGGAGCATCCCACAAGCACGAAAGCCCATGGATCGCAATCCATGGGCTTGTCGCAGCACATTCTCTGTTCAGATCATCGACAAGCGTGGGGCCCCGTTCCTTGCCAACGAGCTGCGGGGACAAAGATCCCTCGCTGGCCACGGAAGCCCCACCCTTTCCTTCAGAAAGGATGGGGCGCCCCGCGCCGCCTCGACCTATCGTGCGTCCCCCCCCGGTCACCCGCCGGAACACCACCAAAGGTCGCATGGCACGTTTGCTGGATCCTGACAGCAACCCGCGCACGTCTCCGACCAGAAACGGCCTATCGGGCCAGTCGGTTCGTAGAGGGAGTCCTCAAAGGCCGTCAGGCACTGTTCGAGCGCCACGACATCGCATACGCCGGGGGGCAGTCCGCAGAAGCCCACGACATCGAACCCGCCGTCACCGCCCGGCTGAACACATGCGGCCGTCGCGCAGCTCGTACCCTCTCCTCCGAACCAACCGCCGTTCACATTGCAGTCTACTTGCGTGAGATCACTGCAAGAGCCATCATCGAAACAGCACGCTCCCGCTACCGGCGGCGGCGGCGAGACGCAGAGGCAGGCAAGGGCCTCGCCCAGCAGGTCGTCGAGACAGGATTCGGTGCGGGTCTTCACCTTAACGGTTTCATCTACGTCGGCGGCATCAGCGGTCTTGCCCTTGACCTCCACGCGGCGGCACAAGACGCTGGAGAAGCTCGCCGCATAACTGATGGTGACACATTCGCCGGGAGGAATCGGAACATCGAAACAGATCTTGATCTTCTGGCCTTTGCAGGGGTCTCTATTGTCGCCTCCGTGGTTGCCTTCGGAGGAGCTACCCCCTTCGGTGCCATCGCATGGAGCAGCGTACGTCCCGCCGTCTCGAGACGAGAAGGCCACGACCGTGAACGGCCCGAAGACCGACCCGATGCCGATCGGTTTGGAACAGGACACATGGATGGTGGTATCCTGGCCATTCGCGGTCAAGACCAAGTTGTTCCTCCGAAACCGTCCGTCGGCTCGGCTCCCGTTCAACTCGATGAGACCCGATGGCCAATCCGCGGGACTGACCACGATCGTGCCTTCGACCGCACCGTCGACCGTGATTTCAGTGGCGGCGTCTCCATTGAACTCGAGGCTCAAGAAGGTCAAGCCCCCCTCACAGGGACATGCCGGAGGCGGGGGTTCGCAGGGCGCGTCGAAACTGCCTCCGTTCCGCGAAGCGAAGCTGAGGACGGTGAACGGCCCGAAGACGAAGCCCACGCCGATCGGCTTTGAGCAGGACACGTGGATGGCCGTGTCCACGCCGTTGACGGAAAAGATGAGGTTGTTGCTTTCGAACTTGCCGTTCGGTTTGCCACCTTGAAGTACGAAGGTATCCCCCGCGTTCAGAACGGCAGGAAAGCTAGTCCCCGGCGGGAAGTTGACGCCGCTGTCGCCTTGGAACGTGACAGCGGCATTGTCCACGCCGGTGTACTGCATCTCGAGCAACGTGACGCCGCCCTCACAGGGACATTCGTCGCCCACGCCTACGCTGCCGCTATCGCAGAGGTGGGCACCGATCGGGGTAATCGTGCCGTCAGTGAATACCATCCCCACGGGCAAGGTATCCGTCACCACGACGTCGACCAGGTCGGTGAGGCCGGTGTTGCATATCTCCAGGTCGAACTTGACGCTGTTCGGGGCGTCGCAGGCAGCTTCGGCGGCACTCGTCGCGACGATCACCGAGGGTCCGTCGCTCCCGTCATCACTCCCGCTGGAACTGCCGTCTGGAGACGACGCCACAGCAGGACGGACAAGGTCCAATCCATCGGCAAGCGGGGTGAGGAAAGCTGCCAAGCCCACCCATGCCATCAGTACGACCACCAACCTCGTATCTCCACGAACCATAGTCTGAGTCTCCCCATCTGAACCACTGCGGGCCAAATTCGAGTCGGCCCGTTTGCACCTACGACCTCGTTGCGCGGTGCCGGTCATCTTTCCTGGCAGACGCCCCGCCGACATGTGCGTACACGGTTGGCAGCCTCGATCTCCACACGCCCAGGACGCCTGGCAATCGGTGCGGGCATCGCGTCGTTCCGGACGCTGTTAGCAAGGTGCAGCAGTCCAACGCGCAGGATACGGCCGGCACGGTTCGCCAGCATGCCCCGCGACACTGCCGAAACGCGGACCCGTCCACCGTTGCTTCCAGTGTGCTCGTATGGCCTTGGAACCGCGTAGAACAACAATACGATACGGTAGGGATCGATCCAAACTCGACCGGCTGCAAGAGTGCCGGCAGGTCGGCTCGGGGTGATAAGTGATCGGAATCGTGGGATGGGACAGGACCGAGGGGGAACGTGAAAGTGGGACTCCACTGATTCTCGGCATCTGCATGAGCGGCCCGCCCTTCGCGCAAAAGGGCGGGGCACTACAACTCCTCGGAGGCCACGCAAGCCCCACCCGATCTTTCAGAAAGGACGAGCACTCGCGATATCCCTTAGTTCGCCGTCGTTAGCGTCGGTGGGGAATGATGCCAGTTCTCCCCCTTCGTCAGCTTCTCCAGTTGCGCAATCGCCAGCACGTGGTTCTCGCCTTTCCTCACCGTTGCCCATTCCGTATACGACTCACCCAACGCCAGCCTCACTTTGGTTCCCATGTGCCACGTCGCGGCCGCCTGGTCCGCCGCCGTCCACACATCCACCCCTTGCATCGCGAACAGGATCGTGCATCCGCTGTCGTCGATCTGGAGTGGTTTGATGGCCAGCACATACCCTTTTCCCCGTTGGACTTCGTCGATTTGCTCCGCCGAACAAGTCCCGCCGCCATTTGCGAATGATCGCATAACGATATTGCCTCGCACCGCGGCTTGCCGGCCATCCACTTCGAGGGTTCTGAAATATCGGGGTTTCGACACCTCGTTCTCGGCCCGAAGACGCTCCACAAAAAACTCCGCGTCGCCCCGCGCCGCCTCGAAGCAATCCGGCGGGATCTCCAGCGCCGCCAGACGCACGTAGCACAGCGGCTTGCCATCGTGCTCCCCACGACGGGCAGACTCCTTCGCCGCATCGCCCGTCTTCGGCCGCGGTTCGGGTCGCAGTTCAGTCGGTATTGCTGACGTGATCGTCCACTTCGGGAGCCCATTGGAATGGTAGCCGACCCACGACTCATCCACCGGCGATCTTGTCTTTCCAGAGCATCCGCACAGTGCCAACACAACGGCGATCCCAACGATTTGTTTCATGATCTCAACTCCTTGTGCCAGACTCTACCCGCGAGACGCGGCGGCGCTTATCGCGAGGTTCGGCATCTCCTTCGCGCCCCGGACGCGGACGAATAGACCGGCGTAGCGGTTCTTCGTCTGCCTAGCGGAATCCAGAGCTTGCTGATAATGCCCATCAGCGTGGAGGCCGGCAGCCGTGTGGAGACGCCTCGCGCCTTCGTCGTGCATGGCGAGGAGATGGTTGAACGCCGCACGGCCCGGGCCGCGGTTGCCCACGAGCTTGATGGCGGCCTTGAACTTGCCCTTTGCTCGCCGCCTCAAGACCAAAGTTGGCTTCAACGAGCGGGCGTCCTGATGCCAAACCACCGCACGGTCGCCCCCATCGTTTAGCCGCGCCCCAACGGGAATCGCTAATACGGTGGATTAGCGATTCCGGTTGGGGCGCGGCTAAACGATGGGGGTTGGTTGTGGTTGGGGGGTTATCCAGCGAGAAGTTCTAGTCCGCCGTCGCCGATGGCGCTGCGGAGCTTGGTTAGGGCGCGGCGTTCGATTTGGCGGACGCGCTCCTTGCTGAGGCCGATCTCGCGGCTGATCTCGTCGAGGGTGCAGGTCTTCTCGGCACCGCCGAGGCCGAAGTGACGTTCGATGATCGTTCGCTCGCGATCGTCCAACGCGGCCAGGCCGTCCGCGACGGTCGTGCGGACCTGTTCGTCAGAGGCGTCGACCGTCGACTCGACGGCACGGCAATCCTCGGTGCTGGCGATGATCTCGTCGTGGCCTGTGCGGAACCGATCACTGCGACGGAGCTCGCCTGGCACACTCTTGGCGAATGCCCGCATGATGGCCCACGAGCCGTAGGTGCTGAAGCGGAAGCCTCTGCCGTAGTCGAACTTCTCGACGGCCCGCATCAACGCGATGTTGCCGTCGCTGACCAACTCGAACAAGCCGGCCGACTGACGACCTTGCAGGTGTCGCTTGGCGATGCTGACGACGAGGCGAAGGTTGGCCTGGACGATGTGGTTCTTGACCTGCGTGGCCTTGTCCATCTGCTCGTCGAATGCCGCCACGTCCGAGGCTGTCGCCGACGATGGATCGATCGCGATTCGATGCCGCATGACCTCCCCGCCGTGCAGCAGGAAGTTCAACCGCTTGAACTGCGTCCGCTCATCGGCGGGCTCTAGCAGAGGCGTGCGGTACAACGCTTGCAGATAAGCCGGCAACTCGCCAGGCACGCGGCTGAGCGTCACGTCGTCCGACGCGTCATCAGCCTCGCCGCTGGCCGCAGCCTGCATGATCTCGGCCTCGGCGCCGGGGGCGTCGAACGAGGCGTTGTAGATGTACTCGACGGGGTTGGCGGCGATCTCGCCCGCTCGGAAAGCGATGAGGGCCTTTCGCGTCTGGGTCTCGGTCTTGCCGAACCGTAGGGCCAACTCCGCGATGCTCTCGCCGTCGATATGAGCCTGGAAGAGAACCTCGGCCTCGTTCACCTCACGGGCCTGCTCCGTCCGGTCGAACAGGGCTTCTTGCGGGTTCTCTTGGTCGTACTTGCGCAGTGCCAAGCGAATCGTCTCGATGGCTCGGCCAGTCTCCTCCGAAAGAAGGACCGTCACGGCGTGCAACGTGTGCGAGCCGGCCGCGGCCAACTCGCATGCCCGTGCAATGAGCTGGGCACGTTCGTCGCGACCCATCAACTTGAACGCGGCCCCTCGGCGCACGGCGTCGATGTTCCCAGCGACGAATCGTTGAACGCTGCGGCTCGCAAAAACGAACTGCGCCGGCTCACCCTCGGTCACGGACCAGCAGCCGAGCAAACCGCGCTGTCGCCAGCGCTTGATCGTTCGCGTCGAGATGTTGAATCGAGCGGCCAGCGCCTCGGCGTCGTAGCACTTGCCGCGAAGCGCCTTCGCCGGCAGAGGACTCGCGGCGGTCAGGACATCGGCCAGCAGCACGAGATCTTCGATGAGCCGCTTGCCCGTGAGGACCGCATCCTCACCGCCGCGCCTCGGGCGGTAGCCGGTCACATGGAAGCACACAAACGAGTACGGGTAGTCCCGGCTCGGGTCGATCAGCACGATGGCCTGCGCGATGCCCGCGACGTGTCCGAGCCGATGCCGCGCAGGAGCCATCGCCAACTCATGCCTGAGCTGCGCAATCTCCGGATAGCGGAACGACTTCATAGGGGCATCCTCTCCTGCGAGGGCGAGGACCGGGACGCACGCCCGGTCGGGTGCAGGTTTCAGGCGGCGGGCTCCGGTGGGAGACCCGACAGCGAACCCGCCGCGAGCATACAGCGCACGAGCGGAACACGCCCCAGGTCCGGAGACCAGACCGACTTCTCCACCATGATTATCGCCGCCTCAGTACCAGAAGTCAAGAATCGACCCCCTTCCGCTGCGTCCGCCCCCTGGACACGGGCCCGCCATATCCGCACCATACCCCAAAGTCGGGCCTGACGGCCCCTGATTCCAGACCCGTGACTCTCAACACCGCCTCAAGGACACCTCCCATGGCCCAAATCGAACCCTGCAAGGCGATCCGCTTCAACCAGCGCGACGTCAGCGACCTCATCGCCCCACCTTACGACATCCTCAAGAAGGCCGACAAAAAGGCGCTCCTCGAAAAAAACGACCACAACATCGTGGCCATCGACCTGCCGCATATCCCGCCGAAATCCGCCGGACCTGACAGTTGCTATGCCAAGGCCGCCGGCGACCTCACCTGCTGGCTGGACATCCGCGCCATGGCCCACGACGACCGTCCCGCCATCTACGCCTATCACCAGACCTACAAGCTCGGCGGTCAAGAGTTGACCCGCAAGAAGTTCCTCGCCCGACTCCGGCTGGAGGAGTTCGGCGCCGGCGGTGTCTTCCCCCACGAGCAGACCTTCGGCGGCCCCAAGGAAGACCGACTCAAACTCACCGCCGCCACGCGATGCAACGTCAGCCCGATCTTCGGCCTCTATTCCGATCCGGACAATGAAGTCTGCACCATCATCGACGAGGCAATCGAGCGCGAGCCCGATCAGGTTGGTATGCTCGACGATGTCGAGAACAAGCTCTGGGTCATCGACGACCTGCCGACGATCAAGAGCATCCAGGTGCGCATGAGCGACAAGCCGATCTTCATCGCCGACGGCCACCACCGTTACGGCACGGCCCTCAACTACCGCGAGCAGCGGCTCAAGGAGGATGGCAAGCTCGCCGAGGACTCGCCCGTTCAGTATGTGCTGGCCGTCTTTGGCGGCATGGAGGATCCCGGCGCGACGATCCAGCCCTACTTCCGCACGATCGCCGATTTGCCGCTGGTCACGTCGAATGACTTACAGGCGGCGATGGCCGAGTCGTTCGATTGGAAGCCCGTAACGACACCGGCGGACGCCGACGAGTTGGCCGAGCTGCTCGCCAAGGCCGGCCCGCAATCGATGGCCCTCCACGTCGCCAAGGACGAGGCCTGCGCCGTTGTCACGCCACGCAAGAACGACATGCTGCAAGCCAGCGAGCCGAAGAAGTGCCAAGCCTGGCGGCAGTCGGCCTACGCCATCCTCCACCACTTCATCCTCCACGAGATCGTCCGCCCCCAATTCAACGATGGAAACGACGCGACGATGCACTATCACAAGACCCTGGCCGAGGCGATCGCCGACGCCGCCAAGAGCAAAGGCATCGCCTGCCTGATGCCAGCCACGACGATGAACCAACTCCGAGAAATCTGCTTGGCAGGCGACCTGATGCCGCAGAAGTCGACATACTTCTACCCGAAGCTAGCGACGGGGATGGTGATTAATCCGTTGTATTGACGGGGCCGAGGTGAGAAAGCCGAAAGCCCAATGTCGAAAACCGAAAGCTGTGGGCCGTGAGCCCTAATATGGCGGCGCTACCTTCTGCCGACGAGCCGCGGGCTTCAGCATGTCTAAATATTGCCACCGGTCTTCATTGGCGAAGAAGACATCTTGACGATTGTTTTCCCGTTGCGTGATGTGATGGGCAGTGCCGACAATCACCGCCCGGGCTTCGCGTGGCATGCACGCATCCTACCGCCCAGGTCGTAGTCGTTGGCCGCAAAGACCGTCGCCGGAGTGCCGCTGACGATGTCCGTCACGGCGCTCACCCGCCCGCGAACGTCGAACGTCTCGCGCACGACGCGGCCGT
>CAYYPB010000036.1:0-11835 GCA_964473405.1 uncultured Planctomycetaceae bacterium | reverse complement strand
GGCGTCGCGACCGCATCGATCGCTTACTAGACGGCCGCTAGTTGACTTTCTTCATCCAGTTCATCCACCTCTTTTCCCACTTTTCGTCCAGCTTGCCGAAAGCCTTCTCGAAGTCGGCGATCTCCTGATCGGGCGTGGGGACATAGTCCTTTGACCGTTTGTTGATGATCGCGACGTACTTCTTGATATGCTTGCGCTTGGCGCGATTGAGGTAGTGCGCCATGGCCCAGCTCTGGTGATAAGCATCGATGGCCCTCGGACCGTGGAAGGGCCCGGGCGTCGCGATGAACTCTCGCAACGGGAGCATGAGGTGGCCGGAGGCCTTGAGCGCGCGATAACCCTGCAACCTATCCTTGTTAACGGCGCCGATGTTCGAGCTTCTTCCCTTGCTGATGGTCTCGAACATCATGGCCGTGCCTTCGGCGAACCAGCGCGGGTTTGCCCCGAACGACTTGGGGTTGTGGAAGCCTATGTTCCAGAGAACCTGGTGAGTCACTTCGTGTTGGACAGTCACCTCGCTCGTGTCGCCGCCGGAGGTGTTGCTGTAGTTGCCCGCCGCACGGAGGTATTTGATTTCAGCCTGAATGCGTTTCTTCTCGATGGCGGAAAGGCCGCCGGACCGAAGCTTCTTTCGAAGCCGGGCGATCTTGGCCTCCGCTTGCTCGCGAATCTTCTTGTAGGCACCGTGATTGCGGAAGTTGTAGAACAGGCTCTGATTGATGGGCGGGAAGTAGACGCCCGGAGAATCTTGGGACATGGGGCCCATGCCGAGTTTCACCGCGAAGTCGCTGTAGTCCTTGTGCTGCTGGAAGTAGTAGATGATGAGCTTCTTCTTGGGGCGCTTGGCTTTGAAGCCGAGCTTCTTGGTGTAGTTCATGCAGGAGCGATAGGTCTTCTCGATGGCGGCGCTGAACGCCTTGACGTCGGCAGTATTGGTGTCGTAGATGATCGAGTAGTGGCCTGTCCGGTGTAGCTTGGTGTGCTCTCCTGCGGCACGGAGGGCCTTTTTTTCCGCCTTCTTGTCCGGCGGGATGGCGGACATATCCACTTTGCCCTTGCCCTTGGGCTTGCGCCGCTTGGGTTTGGGCTTCTTGTCGTCATCATCATCGGCGGCGAGATTGCTGTTGCTCGCCGCGACGAGCGTTTGCGCCGGAGCCGTGGCGAGTAAGGTCGCCGCGAAGGTGAGCGCCAGTAGATAGCGCAGGCGTGCTGTGGTCATCGTTTTCCTTTCGCTTGGCGAGCGCCAAACAACAAGCCGACGCTTGGCGTTGCTGGGAACTTGTCGCCCCTTGCTGGGTGTCGCGCTCGACCTCTGACACCAGTCTATCGGATTGCTCGGTCGTTTGTCGATTGGTGACTGGTATGTCGGGCAGCTACGCGTAGCTGTGCAGGCCCACGATGTAGAAATTGACGACCCACCAGTTGAACTGCATCGCGGCGAAGCCGACCACACTGAGGACGCTCACCCACAGGACGGGGGCTCGGGTCACGAAGCGTGCGTGGATGAGGATGGCGTAGATAAGCCAGGTGTTCAGGGCGAAGGTCTCCTTGGGATCCCAACCCCAGGGCCGGCCCCAGGAGTAGTCCGCCCAGACCGCGCCGAGGACGATGCCCACGAACAGGGCGATCATGGAGGTATAGAGCAATGTGCGGTGGCAGCGGTCGAACTCGAGGAGCAGTTCGCTGGCCTTCGAGTTCTTCACTGATGACGCGCCATATGTCGCAAGGCTGTCGCCTCGATTGAAGAGCGAGAACACGCCGAGCGTCAACAGCACTCCGGCGATGAGCGAGGCGACAAACGCCATCAAGATCGTCGTCGTCGCTGCCTCGTCGAAGAGGCCGAAACGTATCGAGACAAGGCAGAGGATGACGCCGGCCTGCGCACCGAGGGTTCCCTGTGCGAGACGCTGTTTGTTTCGGAAGGCCGAAACGACCAAGCAACAGTTGGCCACGCCGTAGGCCAATGTGATGACCGCGTAGGAGGCGATGATGAGGACCGTGTGAATGCGAAGCATGACGTCGTCGAGGATCGGCATCATGGACTGGAGGTTGTTGTTGATCTTGTCCGGAATCACAACGGGCAGAGCCAGGGCGAAGAAACCCAGAAGGCCCGACGCAAGCAAGTAGACCCGCTTCTTCGATAGCAGTTCGAGCAATAGCCCGAAAACGGCGCCGCACCACGTCGACGAAACCACGGCCTCGTACATGTTGGCGACGGGCACGCGGCCGAGCACACCCCAGCGAAGCCAGATGTCGTAGCCGTGAAGGGCGATGGCGGCCACGAGCAAGGCGAGGCCCACGCTGCGCAGCCAGCGGTAGTGGGTGGCGATGGCGATGATGGAAATGAAGAAGCAGAAGATGTAGATCAGCCAGGCCCAGAAGATCATGTCGGCGCGACGATACTTCAACTCGGCGTGGCGCTCGGCGAGGCTGGGGTAGGTCCCCGGTGCCGCGAGCGTGGGCATGAGAATATCGAGCTGAGCGATGGCTGCGTTGATCGCGTCGACGTCGCGATCGGCCCACGCACTGAAGAGGGTTCGGAGCGAGCCGAGGACTTCCCGACCCTGTTCCGGCGAAAGGCCTGTCTGGTCGAAACTCTGCTGGTCAGCCACGAGAGACAGAGCCGACGACCAGGGTGTATTCCGTCGGCCTTGCGGGTTCGGGATGATCGTGAAGAGAGCGGGCAGATTCTCGTAATGGAATCGAGCGTTGTCCAGGCGACGCATGGCGTTGTTCTTGAGGACGTCGCTTCTGATTTCACCCAGGCGCTGCGCGACGGCGGGCGAAGTGAGAAACGTGTAACTGACGCGGCGCGTTCTGAACATGTTGTGGCGCTCGTCGTCGGAAATCTCGATGGGATACTTGGTCAGGTCTCGCAGGATGCCCTTGTCTTTCACATAGATAACAGGCTCGTCGTGATAGGACTGGGCGTTGGTCATGAGTTCGATCGCCGCGACGACGGGATCGAGTCCGTGGAAGGATTTGGGGCCGTAGGTGTTACGCATGGCGTCGCGCGCCCAGGAGTCGACGGTCGAGAAGCGATTGGCCGAGCCGTGCAGCAGAGCCAGCGAGCCGAGCGTTTCGACGTCGATTTGATCCTGGATCTCGATGAGGCGTTCCACGCTTGTCTTTGATTCGGTTTGGGCGGTGGTGGTTTGGGCGATCGCGTTGACGGGGGTGGCGGCGAGGAGCGTGCAAGCGAGGGCACTGAAGAGCAAGAGCGGGGCCGTCGATGCGCCAAGTGGCAAGCCGGCGCGTGAATCGCCCGGCGCACTCGGCTGTGTTGTTTCGGCGCGTTGTGCCGCGGCCTGCTCGGATCGTCTCTTTCGGCGCCGTTTGATGATGGGCTTGACGGTGAAGGCGTACGTCATTCCCAGCGTGATGAGTATGGTCCCCAGGAGCATGGTCATGACGCCGCTTCGGTTGCCGACGCCGAGGACTGTCCAGGCCTTGCCATCGGAGGAGGCGCCGGATTGGAAGAGCGTCCAGTTGCCGATGGTGAATGTGTTGTTCAAGAAGGCCCGCCCTCGGAATGGTTCGCCGCTGTCGGGGTCGTGGTATCGGAAGTTGCTGGTCCAACTGTCCGGTTGACTGCGGCCTGGGTAGTAGGTCGTCACGAGTGATTCGAGGCTCAAGGCGGCGGGGAGCCGACGCGCGGCGCGTCCGTAGATGAACGACAGCTCACCGATGCCGGGGATATCACTCAGAACCGTTGGGGCGGTGCCGTCGCCGGAGGTGTTGTAGTGGCTGAAAGGAACCCAGATATGCTTGGACCAGGACCCATCGAGGGTCTGGGCGTGAAGACGAACGAGGGACACCTGGCGACGAACGTCCATGAGCGAGCGTCGGCGATTGAGTGGGATGACGACGGGCTCGGGTCGCAGTTCGGCGTAGGGAAGATAGGCGTCGATCTCGAGGGTGAGGCCCCAGTCCTTGGCGGTTGGGTCGTCGGCGGTCATCAGTGGAACGGGCATCCGCCAGCTTTCGACGATCGGCACTGACTTGATTCGTTCGGAGCGGACGGGCCGACCGCGAGCGTCGATAATCTGAGTGTGGTCGACGAACCGCTCATTGTAGAACGGCAGCGTGGGCAGGGTGAATCCGCGCGGGGGCCCGTCGCCGCGGGACACGAGAAACATGGGAGTCGTGTCGTCGTAGAAGATGTCCGTCTTCAGGGCCGGCACAAGGACCACACCCAGTTGGTCGCTGATTTGGGCGTAGGAGACCCCGCCGTGGCCTGTATTGGCTTGGGTGAGTTCGATGGCCCTGACCGGTTGATCTTGGATAGTGACCGTTAGCGAGACACTAGCGGCCGGCGTCACGCCTTCGTGTCGGACCTGGGTGATCTCGACTCGATGTCGACCGCCGAGCGCCGGGGCGTTTTGCTCCCAGACCTCGTTCTCGACGGCGACGAGTTGTCCGATGACGCGACCGCCCGGCGTGGCACCGAGGTGGACGATCCGTATGGCGGGGGCACTGAGGAACACATCTCCTTCGATGCGATGGCTAAAGTAGACGACGGAGCCAGCACACATGACGAGAATACCGCCGTGGACGGTGAGTACGCCGAGGTTCTTGAGGTTAAAGCGAATCCGGCAGAGGGTGACGACGGTGAGGTTCGTGCAAAGCAGGGCCGTGAGCGCGAAGAAGAGCCAGTGGTTGAAGAACTGAAACTCGGTGAGCTCGAAGGCTTGCCGGAAGGCGGGCCATGCCGAACCGATGGCGGCGTAGATAACGATGGCGGCCATGAGGGTGATGCCGAGGCGAATGCTGTTGAGCGGGCCGAAGAAGCGGGAGAGCGGACGGCCTTGGGGCTTTGTCGTGTCTGGGTTCATGGGGGTGTTATAGCATCGGAGAAGCGAAAAATCGTGCGCGGAGACGCGTATCCCTATCAGACATCGCGATGATTCCGCTGTCGGCTCTGAAACGCTCCCTGTTGGGTCGCGTCTGAACGCACAGCGGGGCCTATCGGGCGTACTCGACGGCTCGGACCTCTCTGAGCAGATTGACTTTGATCTCGCCGGGGTAAGTCATGTCGGCCTCGATCTTCTTGGCTATCTCCCGGGCGACGCGCATGGCGCTGGCGTCGTCGATCTTATCGGCATCGACGATGACGCGAACCTCGCGGCCCGCCTGGATGGCGAAGGCCTGCTTGACGCCGCCGATCTTCTTGGCGATGCCTTCGAGTTCTTCGAGACGCTTGATGTAGCGTTCGAGGGACTCGCGACGGCTGCCGGGGCGAGCGGCACTGATGGCGTCGGCGGCGGCGACGAGCGGTGTATACGGGCTCGTGGCTGGAACGTCGCCGTGGTGGCCGGCGATGGCGTTCAACACCTCCGGACGTTCGTTGAGCTTGCGGCAGATTTCGGCGCCGATCTCGGGGTGGCCACCCTCCATCTCGCGGTCGACGGCCTTGCCGATGTCATGCAGAAGTCCGCACCGCCGCGCGAGCGTGCCGTTGAGGCCGAGCTCGTCAGCCATGATCTGACACAGATAGGCGACCTCGATCGAGTGGCGCAGGACGTTCTGGCCATAGCTCGTGCGATAGTGGAGCCGACCGAGCATGTCCACGATCTTGCGGTGGACGCCCTGGACGTTGGCCTCCATCGCCCCCTTCTTGCCGTGCTCGATGACCTCCTTCTCGACGGTCTTGGTGATCTCCTCGACGACCTCTTCGATGCGCGTCGGGTGGATGCGGCCATCGTGGATCAGCTTGCTGAGCGCTTGGCGACCGATCTCCTTGCGGACAGGATCGAAGCAGGTGAGCAGAATCACGCCTGGGGTGTCGTCGACGATGATGTCGACGCCGGTTGCCGCCTCGAAGGCGCGGATGTTTCGGCCTTCGCGACCGATGACTCGACCCTTCATCTCGTCGGACGGGATGTCCACCGTGCTGACGGTGGCCTCGGCGGTGTGGCCTGCGGCGAAGCGCTGGATGGCGGTGATGACGACCTCTCGGGACCGGTTTTCGGCCTCGTCCTGGGCTTCGTTGACGCACTTGGAGATGATCTCGGCGCACTCGTGCTCCAGCTCGTTTTCGAGCCGATTGAAAAGCTGGGTCTTGGCGTCGTCCATCGACAGGCTGGAGATCTTGAGCAGCTCGTTCCGCTCCTTGATGAGGAGCTCGTCGATCTCTTGCGACTTGGCCTCAGTCTCCTCGGTCTTCTTCTTGGCCAGGGTTTCGGCCTTTTCGATGTTCTTTTCCTTGATGCCGAGCATGTCGAGCTGCCGCTCGAGCTGGTCTTCGCGCTTGTCCAGGCGCTTCTCCGAGTCGCGGATCTCCTTTCGGGTAACGCCGGTCTGCTTTTCGAACTCCTCCTGGCGGGCCAGGAACTTCTCTTTTGTCTCGACCTTTGCGGCGGCGATGACTTGCTTCGCCTTGCCTTCGGCGGCGCTGACGACTTGGGCTGCCTGCTCCTGTGCGCCTGACAGCACCTTCTTGCCGGTCAGGTGCCGGTAGAGCAGGATGAGGCCCGCCCCAGCGGCGAGCCCCGCTGCCATCATGGACACCGCGATCATGGTCGAGACCTGCGCGATTATCACAGATCCCATGAATACATCCTTCTTTCTTGGCTTTGTTGCCTTGTGTTATCTGCTGCCGTGTCCCGCTTTGTCGTAGCGGGGCTGTTGATATCGAGTTCGATAGCGTTGCTGCCCCACGGCCGATCGCGCTGCACGCGCAGACTGATCGATCCGTGTGCGGTTGTCGCGCGTCTGGCTGGGGCTAGGGCGAAAGTTGAGATATGGACCGAGATGCTCGACGGGCACTGCCCGATTCGAGGTTGATGCCGACGGAGGTTCGACGCACGGCCCTATTCGCCAGGCGGAGCCGGGGCCGCGCCTGTCAGAGTGAGTCGGCACTGTTCATTGTGCCGGCCGCGAAATCCGAACGGTTCAAGATGCTGTTTGAATCTCCGGAATCGCCATCCGGGGCACCGTGCCGACCCATGCCGGTCCACCCGTGTGGAAAGATACCCCTAGTTACTGAGAGCCGTGAGTCACGATCAAGCAAAAGCCGATACTCGGCATCATCAAAAAGGTCCAACCCTGGTTCGCGACTTGCCCCTACCGCTCAGCGCGCGGCAGAGTCGGGCAAGTGTCTCCTTTCTTCTCGGGGAGCCTTTTTCGGGGTGCGTGGGCCCGCTATCGGACCGACTTCTCCTGGAGGCAACCCGTGAGACGGAACTACCTAAGCTTAGAAAGCAACCACATTTAACCAAACTACGTCTGAGTATAGGGGTCGGTTCGTAACCGTCAAGCCGGTTCGATGCAATCGGGCACGGCTCTGGGCGGATTCACCCACTGATCCTGGCCTCGGGATGGGGCCTCCGCACGGCGGGGACTCTGGGCTAGAATCTCGCCTGGTGTGTGCGAGCAAGGGAGCGGGATCGTTAGTATGACAGCGACCGGCTTGGCGGGCCTGATGGGGATCGCGATACTGCGATACCGCATTTCGTACGACCGACGGCATCTGATAGCTGGATGATCGAAAGGGCATGAGCGTGAGGAATCGGGAACAACGGATGCGGCTTGGTGTTGGCCTGGCCGCTGGGTTGGGGGCTGTGATTTTACTGGCGGTGTTGCCCAGTGCCGCGCTGGGGCAGGCGACCGGCAAGATCGACAAGGTCGGGCCTGTGGCCGTTCGGGCCCTGGCGGACCGGGAAGCGGTGGTTGCCGGGGAGTCCTTCGATGTCGCGGTCGCTCTGAAGATGGACAAGGGTTGGCATGTCTATTGGGCCAACCCCGGCGGCTCGGGGCTGCCCACGGAGACGAAGTGGACGGTGCCGGCGGGCTACTCGGCGGGGCGAACGCGGTATCCCGTGCCAGAGGCCAAGTTCGACAAGCTGTTGGGCGAAACCTCGTTCATCCACAAGGGCGAGGCCGTCTTCTTGACGCGGATCGACGTGCCTGCTTCGGCGACAGTGGGGACTGTGGCCAAGTTCACCGTGGATGCTTCGTGGCTCGTCTGTAAGAAGAACTGCCTGCCGGGCTCGGCGACTGCATCATTGAGCCTGCCGGTGGTGGCGAAAGGCACGGCCTCGAAGGCTGCCAACAAGGATCTGTTCGAGGAGGCGCGCGACGCGCTGCCGACGCCCGGAGCGAAAGCGGAACACATCAAACTCGGCGGAAAGACAGACAAACCGTTGATCAAGCCGGGCGACAAGTTCACGGCGACGCTGACGGTGGAGATCGCGGCGAAGCACCACATGCAATCGCACAAGCCGTTGCAGGACTACCTGATTCCGGCGGTCGTATTCGTCAAGGCGGCGGAGGGATTCGAGATCGGTGCGGTTTCGTACCCCCGGGGGCATCTTCGAGCGGACAAGATGCTCGGCGAGACGCTGAGCGAATACAGCGGGCGCATTTCATTCGGGATTCCCGTTGAGATCGATGCGGACATCGAATCGCCGGCGCGGTCCATTCGCGGCGTGCTGCAATACCAAATCTGCACGGACGCCGGAACGTGCTATCCGCCCGAGGCCGTGTCGTTTGAGATTGCCTTGCCGATGGGTGGTGAGGTGAAGGTCGAGCCTGCCGGTACTCCGAGTCCTTCGGAAGCCGCAGCAGCAACGGAGGCCGCAGGGGCTAGTGCGCCGACAGCCGAAACTGCGGAGCCTCCACCGAATGGGGGCGTTGGGGAGGACAGTACCACTGCGGGGTCGAGCAAGGTGGCCGCTGCGACACCAGGACTGTTGGAGAGGATCCAAGCCTGGTTCGAAGCTCAAGGCTACGGCGGCATTCTTGTGATGGCATTTCTCGGCGGGATTGTCCTCAATCTCATGCCGTGCGTATTGCCTGTGATCTCCTTGAAAATCCTGTCGTTCGTGAAGCAGGCCGATGAAGACAGAGGGAGAATCTTTCTTCTCGGCACGGCGTACTGCGTGGGAATCATCGTGTTCTTCACGCTGATTGGCGTGTTATTCTGGCAAACTGATAAGCAATTCGGGTGGGGCCAGCAGTTTCAGAGGCCGCACGTCATTCTCGGCTTGGCGGCGGTCGTGACTGCGTTCGCGATGAGTCTATTCGGCGTACTCGCGTTGTTCGCGCCGAGTGCCGTGACCAAACTCGGCGAGAAGGCGGAGGGCGAGGGGATTGGCTCTGCGTTCTTTACGGGCGTCTTGGCTACGATACTGGGAACTGCCTGTACGGCACCGCTGCTCAGCGCGGCGGTCGGTGCGGCGAGCAAATTCCCGCCGTTCCAAGGGGCCATGATCTTCGAGGCCGTTGGCATCGGGATGGCACTTCCATTCTTCATTCTGGCGGCGAACCCTGGCTGGTTGAAGTACGTGCCGAGGCCCGGCCCTTGGATGGGGACGTTCGAGGCGATCATGGGATTCCTGTTGCTGGGCACGGTCGTCTGGTTGCTGTATCCGCTATTGGGCCAGATCGGTGCCTATGGCATGTTGTTGACGATGATCTTCCTGTTGATGGTGGCGATGGCGGCCTGGGTGAAGGGGAAGATTCAATTCGGCGCTCCGCTCGGTCGCAGAGTATCACTCGGCGCACTAGCGGCGGCGATTCTGGTGATTGGGTGGGTTGTGCCGTTTCGGTGGATCAGCACGATTGACAATCTTGTTGCCGGGCAGATGCATCAGGTAGAACTGCTCGCGATTGGGGAGAAATACAAGGATCACGATTGTGAGACGGCGAAGCCGGACGTCCTTCCATGGAACGGTGTCGCAACCGACTCCGAGTTTCCGTGGATTCACTACGATCGCTCCGACGTGCATGATCTGGTCGAGCGCGGATACACGGTGTTCGTTGACTACACGGCGAACTGGTGCGTGAACTGTAAAGTAAACCTGAAGTCCTCGATCGACATCGAGTCTGTGCGTACGCGAATGGCGAAAAACAACGTGATCCCGTTTGAGGCCGACTACACATTGCCAGTGCCCGCAATCAAGGAGGACCTGAAGCGGTTCGGCCGGGCGGGCGTGCCGATGTATCTCGTCTATTCTCCGAATGAGCCGGACGATCCGAAGGTGTTGCCGGAGTTGTTGACGCCGCAGATTGTTCTGGATGCGCTCGAGGCGGCCGGGCCGAGTGAGATACGGGGACGGTAATATGGAGAGACCGTCGATGCCATCGGCGGCTTTGTGATGGAGGAATGGTCATGAGAATGGTGTCACTCATCGTGGCGCTGGTATCGGTTCACGCGCTGAGCACCGTCGCGCAGGCCGACGAAGCCTACGACAAACTGCTCGAGGAGTTTCAGAAGGCGGAGGGGACTTGGTATGAGAGTATCCAGGCGGCCTCGGAGCCGAAGGAGGGAGAGTCGATCCCGGCGTTCGACATGACGAAACGTCCGGCGACGAAGTTCATTCCCCGGTTCCGAGCCTATGCCGAGGCCAACGCCGGCAAGCCCGCGGCCATCCCCGCCTTGGTATGGGTGATTGGCCAGGCGGCGTACCTGGCACCGCCGGATTTGAAGAAGGGCGAGCTTCCGCCGGCGGAGTGGGCACTTCAACGGCTCACCCAGGATCACGCCGGCCAGAGCGAGATCGCCGAGTCGCTCGCCGGCCTTTCCTACGCGGCCTACTCCATGGACAAAGCCGTACTCGTTCGACTCTACGAGCGAATCATCTCGGCGAACAAGGACAAGGACGCCCAATCGCAGGCGATGTTCAACCTGGGCTTCACGTACTATCAAAGCTCGCAGGGCGCCGAGAACGACGCTGATCGCAAAGCTGACGCCAAACGCGGCACCGACACATTTCGTCGGGTCATCAAGGCCTATCCCAAGTCAAAGGCTGCCGAGCGGGCTGGGCCCTACATCTATGAGATCGAGCATCTTCAGATCGGCATGGTCGCGCCGGAGATTATCGGTAAGGATGTCGACGGCAAGGAGATCAAGCTGTCTCAGTTTCGCGGGCAAGTGGTGGTCTTGAGTTTCTGGGGCTTCTGGTGAGGCCCCTGCCGCGGAATGCTCCCGCACGAGCGTGAGATGACGGCCCGTCTGAAGGACAAGCCGTTCACGTTACTCGGGATCAACAGCGATGAGAGCCGGTCGGCGCTCAAGAAGATCATCAAGGACGAAAAGATCACCTGGCCCAACATCCAAGGCGGGTCTCCAGGCAAGAACAAGATCGCCAACCAATGGAACGTCCACGGCTGGCCGACGATCTATATCCTCGACGCCAAAGGCGTGATCCGCCACAAGGATCTGCGCGACAAGGCGATGGAGGACGCGGTCATGAAGCTGCTCAAGGAGCGGGACACGCCGGAGTCTATGTAGCGGGCGGATGCGGCTGCGATCCTATCGCGTGCGAAGCGTCAAGTCCGAGGCGGAGCGGTTCTCCAGCTCGATCCTGGAGCGGGCAATGGCTTCTCGGTTGCGGCGCAATGAGGCGGTGAGTGCCGTGAGCGGTGCGCTTTCGGTGGTCGAGTGGGGCCAGCGGGAGGGGGGGTTCTCGTTCGGCGTTGGGGCGTCGGTGGCCGCTGGGTTCTGTGGGGCCTGTGGCTGGAGTGGGTGAGCGTTGAGCTTGGTGAGTTGACGCATGAGCCGCCGACCGAAACGCCGGCCACGCAAGACCAGCCACCACAATGCGATGCTCCCCACGACGGTCTGGATGACCCATGCCAAGAGAAGCCAAAACCGCAGGCGCGCGACCTCCTCGCGGAGCAGGCGCATTTCGATCAGATTGGATGGGGTGGTGTCTGAGGAATCTGGGTGTTCGCCCGCTGCGGCCGACGGGGATGCCAACCTAGGCACGGCGGTCGTCTGCACTGAGGCGACGCGCTGCGGCGTCTCGTCCCCCTTCTTCAGATACGGCTCGCCGCTGTAGTAGCCCGCACCGCCCGCGAATATTCCGCGATAGACGGTTGCACGCGAGT
>CAYYPB010000035.1:0-11935 GCA_964473405.1 uncultured Planctomycetaceae bacterium | reverse complement strand
AGACGCCGCGCGGGCAGCGATGCCTAGCAGCGTGAGCGGCGGCTCGAACTCAAGCTGATCGCGGACGTCGGCATCGTGGGGTTGCCCAACGCCGGCAAGAGCACGCTCCTCTCGCGCGTGAGTCGGGCGAAGCCGAAGATCGCCGACTATCCGTTCACCACGCTCGTGCCCAATCTGGGCATCGTTGCGATGTCGGGCTATCGGCGATTTGTCATGGCCGACGTACCGGGCCTGATCGAAGGCGCCCACGGCGGCGTCGGGCTCGGCGACACGTTCCTCCGGCACGTCGAGCGGACCCGCGTCATCGTGCATCTCGTCGATCTGTTCCCGATGGCCGGCAGCCCTACCGCGGCAGAGGCCTATCGGACGATTCGCGCGGAACTCGAGCAGTACAGCCCCGTTCTGTCCGCCAAGACCGAGTTGGTCGTCGCCAGCAAGTTGGATATCTCTGGATGCGATGATCCGCCGGAGTTGGACGCGCTGCGTGAGGAATTGGGCGTGCCGGTGATGAGAATCTCGAGAGTCAGCAGCCGCGGGCTCGATGCGGTCCTCTCCCGAGTGTGGGACATGTTGGAAGCCGAAGGGCCTGCCGAAGCGCCAGTAGCCCCCGTTTTGCCATTGTCGGATTAGGGCGAGAAACGGTGCTCCTGACGACGGATTCTCGGTTTCGAGAATCGAACGAACGCTCCAGGGCCGCCGGGTGCGTTGATCGTCGACCTGTCCCCGTCCTGCATGGGCGAGTTCGGTGCTGTGGCCACACAATGCGTGGCGCCCCCGCTGGCACGGCGACTGCTACGATTGTGGGGCACCGGAAGTTGCTGATCGACACCCGTCCCTAGAGACATGCGGACTCACGAACCAAAGAGCACAAGCCAAATGAGCGAACGACCCTCCTTATTGCGAACCATCGGCTCGATGTGGTTTGCGGCGATCCTGTTGATGGTGCTGCTCGTGGCCATGGCCTGCGCCACGGTCTTCGAGAAGGAACACGGCACCGAATGGGCGTTGCACGTGTTTTACCACTCGGTATGGTTCGAGGTCTTGTTGTCGCTGACATGCGTGAACGTTCTTGCCGCAATGGTCGTGCGCTACCCGTTCTCCAAGCGGCACATCGGATTCCTCATCACCCATGTGTCCATCCTGGTTCTCTTCGCCGGTGCGCTGATGACGCGCGAGCTCGGCATCAACGGTCGCTTGCGCATCCAGGAGGGGGCAACGGAGCGCGAGTTCACGCGTCCCGACCAACCGTCGCTCAGGGTGATCAAGAAGGGACTGCCCAATGCGAAGGAACCGCGCGACATCAGCCGCTCGATCGCGCTGGAACCGGCCGTGTTCGCGGGATTCGAGCGCGTCGACGCGCCCGACGCGCCCGTGTTGTGGATCGAGGCCCTGCGCGTCGAGGTTCTTCGCTACTTGCCCGACAGTCAGTGGTCGCGAGGCGTGGTGAACGACAATCCGCGCCCGAGCCCTGCGATCGAGGCATCATTGTCCCACGCCGAGCATTTGCATCCGGGCTGGATATTCGCGAACCAGACCACACGGATGGGTGAAGTGCCGGCGCTGTTCCGAGTCGTCTCGAGCGAGGCGGCGCTGCTGAGGGCGCTCGAACGGCCCGCAGGCGATGGCGGGCAATCCAAGGGCTTTGTGAATATCAAGCTGGACGGCCGCTTGCACAGCTTTCCGATGGAGAAGCTCACCGGCAAGGCAGTCCAGTTGGGTGAAACCGAGTACTCGGCCCGCGTGCTGCGATACTTGCCTCATGCCACGGTCGGCGGTGACGGCGAGATCGTCAGTGCCTCAAATCGCCCGCTCAATCCCTTTGTGGAACTCGAGATTGTGGGGCCCAACGGAACCGAAACGCGACGGGCTTTCTCGAAGTTCCCCGACCACGGCTCGATGCATGGCGGCACCGAGTCGGAGAACCTGAAAGTGCGTTTCATCGCGAATGAGAACGCGGGGCCTGCGACGCCGCTCGAGATTCTTAGCGACTCGACGGGCAAGATGTTCGCCAGGTTTACGGTGGCGGGCGAGGTGACGGTCAGCGCACCGATTCATCTCCGCGAGCCGGTGCCGACGCCGTGGCCCAATCAGGTATTGACGATTATCCGTCGATTCGACAACGCTCGGTTCGACAGCGTCATCACGCCCGTTGAGGAACCTCGCAAGACTCGGGATCCGGCCGTGCTGGTCAAGATGACGTCCGGCGAACACGAAAACGAGATGTGGCTCCAAAAGCATCGCGTGTATCCGGTGAGCGTCAACGGCGACGCCCATGAAATCTCGTTCGGCGACATGACCGTTCCCTTGGGGTTCGACCTCAAACTGAACAAGTTCAGCGTCGGGATGTACCCGGGCACGAGTCGACCGCGCACCTTCCGAAGCGATGTCACGCTCCTCGACCCCAAGCACGACCTCGAAGAACGCCGCGTCATCAGCATGAACAATCCGACGACCTACGGCGGCTACACGTTCTATCAGTCGAGCTACGATCAGCGGGGGGGCAAGCAGTCGAGTGTCCTGAGTGTCTCTCGCGATCCGGGCCAACCCGTCGTCTTTTCGGGCTACTTCGCCATGATGGCTGGCATGGGCTGGGTGCTGGTCCTGCGCATGAGGGACCGTGGTCGGCTCGCCGGTTCGCCGGCGGGGACGTGAGAGAGACATAGACAAGAGACGTTTTTCGAGAGGTTCACATGGCCAGTTTTCTTCCTGCGATGTTCGCGGTGATGTTCGCGGCGACGCCCGACTCCGGGGCGATTCTGCCCGGCTCGCTGGATCTTTCGACGATCCGCTCGATCACCGTCCAGCACGACGGCCGATGGCCGCCGCTCGATACCTTGGCGAGGGATCTGGTGTGGTCCGTGACCGGGACGACCCGGTTCGACGGGCACGACCCGGTCCTGCTGGTCTTGGCGTGGACTTTCGATTCGCAGCGGTGGATACACGAGCCGCTGATCTCGGTTGGTCCGGCCGAACTCCGGGGCGAACTGGAACTCCCGGCTTCCAAGGGAAGCTTCTCGTTCATGGATTTGGTGAACCATCGGCCCTTGCTCGCGCAGTTCGAGATACTTCGGAAGATGGAAGGCGGCGGGGCGATGGACCCGCTTCAGAGCAAGGTCAGCGACATCAGAGTGAAGTTGGGCACCCTGGACGAGATATTCGGAGGCCGGTCGCTGTGTCTGATCCCTGACGTGCAGGACGCCAACGGCCTCTGGCGACCGATTGCTCGGGTGGGTGCCGAGGGCCAGACGTCGGTCCAATCGGCCTGGACGGCGCTGGGCGCCGCGTTTCTGAAGGACGACGCGACGGCTTTTGCGGCCGCATCGGAGCAGTTGGCCTCCGCACTCGACGCATTGCCCGCGGCCTACCGCCCGGGCCCGGACTCGACCGCCACGGAGCTTCGCTACAACCGTATCAATCCATTCGGCGTCGGTTGGATGCTCATGGCCGTCGGCGCGGCCTTCTCGCTGTTGGCGTTGGCCGTGCGAAAGACCTGGTTCGACCGTTTGGTGGCCGTGCCGCTGGTCGTCGCCTTCTTGTTGATCTCCTACGGCATCATGCTGCGCTGGCAGATCGCCGGCCGCGTGCCCGCCTCCAATATCTACGAGTCCCTGCTGTTTCTCGGTTGGGGCGTTGGGCTCTTCGCCGTGATAGCCATGTTCGTCTTCAACAACCGTCTCGTGCCGATGACCGCTTCGATCATGGCCGCGCTGTCGCTGTTCCTCGCGGACCTCTTGCCGGTCGATCCTTTCGTTCGGCCGCCTCCTCCGGTTTTGATGGACACGGTGTGGATGGCGATTCACGTCCCGATCATCATGGTCTCGTATTCCGTTCTCGCCATCGGCGTCCTGATCGCACATCTTCAGGTCGTGACCATGGCGGTGGCACCCGGCCGAACCAAGCTGGTGGCCGCGATCGATGATCTGCACTACTGGTACATCCATGTCGGATCGATTCTGCTCTTGGCGGGGATCGTCACCGGCAGCATGTGGGGTGCGTCATCCTGGGGTCGCTATTGGGGTTGGGATCCGAAGGAAGTCTGGTCGCTCGTCGCTTTGTTGGGCTACTTGACGATCCTTCACGTTCGATTGGACACGGCGCGCGTGCCCGTGTGGGCGTATGCCGTGGGGGGAGCCTTGGTGTTGGGTGTACTCGGGATCTCCGCCTATCGACTCGACGCGGTGACGCCGGTCAAGGCCCTTTCGCTCGTTGGAGCTACTGTGGCGCTGGCCCTGTTCGTCCTGGCTCGCGGGCGGTTCGCCACGGCCGTCAAGAGCATCCTGTGCTTCTGGCTAATCCTCATGACCTATGTGGGTGTCAACTTCGTGCTGGGCATGGGGCTGCACAGCTACGGGTTCGGCAAGGGGGCCGTCGTGCATTACATGTTCTGGTTCGGTGGCGGCGACCTGGCACTGCTCGCCATCTTCAGTTTCGTCTATCTTATTTGGGGTCGCCGCTCCACGTCGGACGGAATCTCACTGCCTCAGATGGCGGCGACCTAAGACTCCCGTCATCGATGATACTTCGGCGTGGAACAGGGCCACCGGCCACGCGTACGTCCGATTACAGTTTCGCACCCCATCTCGCTGCATCCATCGGTAGGCGTGTATGTCCATGCACGCCCATCTCAGGGGTGGTGGATGCCTGCTGCACAGGACACCATCATCTTGTGTACAGGAACACTTCATCTTGTCACACAATCCACACGATGCAGTGACCGGATCGCCCGACATGGCACGATCGCCGCGGTGACCCGTCACCTCGGGCGGACTCCGGCGAGTTCATTCTCCGTCTGGGTTCCGGTGTCTTGGGTGAGTCGCTTTCGAGCCGGTGCGGTCGGACCCATGGCCGTCCGATGGCAGAGATAGGGCATGATGAAACTGGACCTCCGAAAGAAAGTCGTTCTGATCGGTGCTATTCAGTTGGCCATTGTCGTGGCTGTGCTGTTCGCGTTCTACTACTACGAGGCGAAGGAGAATGTCACGAAGCAGTATGTCGAGAAGGCGCGCGGCATCATCTTGACGGCCGAATCGACGCGGGAAGAGATGGGCAAGAAGTGGGATCTCGGTGTTTTCAACTCCGAGCAGCTCGGCAAGTGGGCCGAGGCGGGTGAGATGGACAAGGTGCTCGCGGCCGTCCCGGTGGCCACTGCCTGGAAGGCCGCGATGGCGAAGGCCAACGAAGGCGCCTACAAGTTTCGCGTTCCCAAGTTTGGTGCCCGGAACCCCGAGAATACGCCGGACCCCATCGAGGCGCGCGTCCTGAAGAAGCTCGAGCGTGGCGACATCGACGAGCATTACGAGATCGACGAGTCACTCAACGCGATCCGCTACTTCCGGCCCATCAAACTGACGCAGGAATGCATGCTCTGCCACGGCGATCCGGCGACATCGAAGGAAATCTGGGGCAATGATGACGGGGTGGACCCAACCGGCGTCAGGATGGAGAACTGGAAGGTCGGCGAGGTTCACGGTGCCTTCGAGGTGGTTCAGTCGCTCGACCAGGCGGACGCGGAGATCGCCGCATCGCTGACGGACGCAGGGCTCCTGGTACTCGGTCTGCTCGTCGGAGGCTCCAGCTTGTTCTACTTCGTGGTGACGCGCAGTGTGGTCAATCCGATCAAGCGCATCGTCCAGGGGATGAACGAGGGATCGGATCAGGTCAACGACGCGGCGGCGCAAGTAGCGGGAGCGAGCCAACAACTGGCCGAAAGTGCCGTCACCCAGGCGTCATCACTCGAAGAGACGAGCTCCGCCCTCGAGCAGATGGCCGCGATGACGCGGACCAATGCCGAGACCGCCCAACAGGCCAGCGAACTGAGCGATCAAGCGCGCCTCGCCGCGCAGGGCGGCGACGAGACCATGAACCAGCTCAACAACGCGATGACCGCGATTAACTCGTCGTCCTCCGAGATCAGCAAGATCATCAAGGTGATCGAGGAAATCGCGTTCCAGACGAATCTGCTGGCCCTCAATGCGGCCGTCGAAGCCGCCAGAGCCGGCGAACACGGCAAGGGCTTCGCCGTCGTGGCCGACGAGGTCCGCAACCTCGCACAGCGCGCAGCCGAAGCCGCACGAGAGACGACCGGCCTGATCGACGATTCGGTCAACAAGACCAAAGAAGGCTCGGGCGTGGCGGGCGAAGTCGGCCAAGCGCTCGGCGAGATCGTGGGCGACGTGGCCAAGGTCGCGGAGCTGATCAACGGAATCTCCAAGGCGAGCCAGGAGCAGTCTCAGGGCGTGGACCAAGTGAATACGGCCGTATCACAGATGGACAAGGTGACGCAGCAGAACGCCTCGGGCGCCGAGGAATCCGCCGCGGCCGCCGAGCAACTGTCGGCACAATCGTCCGCGCTCAAGAGCATGGTCGAAGAGCTGGCGCTGGTCGTGACCGGCCACACGTCGACCGGCTCGCCGGTCGGTTCTTCGTACCGTCGGGCAGCGGCCTCGCCGCCCTCCGGCAACAAGGGCAAGCCGTCCGCACAGCCGGTCGCCGTCAATAGTGGCGATGACTTCATGGCGCTCGATGACGGGGGTGATCTGGAAGACTTCTGACACATTCGGCGGAAGCATCGCACCGCGGCCGGGGCGCCAGAGGCTGCGCGCAATCGAACCCGAACGCGGGGCTGCTCAACCGAACCCGTGGCGGGATAGGAAATCGCTCGATATGCCGCTACCCTTGGTGGCCTGCTCCCCGCCCAACGACCTCAGATAGTGAACGACCGTTCTGGCAAGGATGTCTGTCTCGATGTTCACGCGGCTGCCGACGCGCTTGGAACGCAGCGTGGTCTGTTCGAGTGTCGTCGGGATGAGGGCCACGCTGAACGTCTCGGCCCGTACCTCCGCGATCGTCAGCGAAATGCCATCGATGGCGATCGACCCCTTCGGCGTGACGCAGGCCATCGCCTCCGCCGGCATCTTGAACCACCACACCGCCTGAGAAACCGATTCGTCGATTCGACTGACCGTGGCCACTGCGTCGACGTGCCCCTGCACAAAATGCCCGTCGATCCCGTCGCCGACGGACAGGCTCTTCTGCAGGTTCACACTGTCGCCGGCCTTGAGTTCGCCCAGTGTGGATTGTCGTAGGGTCTCGGTGATGACGTCGAAGTCGGCAGTGTCACGATCGCTTCGGGTCAGTGTGAGGCACACGCCGTTGATGGCGATACTGCCGCCGGTCGGCACGCCTTGCCAGTAGTCGGGCGCGGCAACCGTGAGCGTCTTTCCGCCCGGCGCGTCACGGGCATCTCGGATACGGCCGATGGCGTCGATGATGCCAGAGAACATGGGCACATCTCCGTGGGGCGTCGAGCGGGGTCTTGGGGGCCACTCTAGTCGCGCGGCACACCCCAGTCGAGGGCATCGGCCTCCAACTCGACGCCGAGCGCGTCGGCCACGCGATTGATGTAGTTGAAATAGGCGATGATCTGCACGGCATCGTGGATGGCCACGTCGTCATGGCCGACCTCTCGCAGCTTGGCGATGTCGGCCTCGCTGCAATCCCGCGGCGACAGCGTCACCCGCTCGGCGTAGTCGAGCAGCGCGGCCTCGGCTTCGTCGAGACCCAAAGCTCGCCAGTCGCGGACGAATCCGCGAACGAACGCATCGGCATCCTCACGATCGGCAACCTCGGCACGGAGGTTGGATGCATGGGACTGCGCTCAGTAGTAGCAATGGTTCCGCAGGCTGACGACGATGGCGATCATCTCACGCAGAGCGCGAGGCAACGCTGATCGCCCGTGCATCGTGGAGAGGTAGAGTCCCATCGAGGCTCGCAACGTACTCGCGTTGAGGGACATCGCCCGGGCGATGTTGAAGACCTGGCCGGCTCGCTTCCTGGAAGCGTCGAACTCCTTGGCGATCGCGCCGGTCGCCTGGTCATCGGAAATCGTCTCGATCCATGCCACGGTTGGGTACCTCCTACGGTCCGCCGCCCAGATCAGAGCCGCGACCGTAAGGGAGCGCCTGCCGCCAAGTAGCGGGGGCCTTCGCATTCGACCGTTGATCGCTCCCTCACGGTCGCGGCTCTGATTACCTCGGCTAGCCGGTTTTGGATAGGCGTTCGAAGCTGACCTCGAGACGGTCCTTGACGAGTTGCATTGTCTTGGGCCGTTTCTCACGCTCGTGTTGGCAGCAGTCTTCGATCAGCTTGAGCGTCGTGGGGTCGAGCTGCTCGGATTCGTCCGATGACTCCCTGCGCCATCGGTAGAGGCTCACGCCCGTCTTGCCCACGCTCTTGGTGTTGAGTTCCGTTTCGGCGGACTTGCCGAGGAAGATGCGATGCATCGTGGCGCCCAGGCCGAAGACGTCCGTCCGCTGATCGAGAGCCTGGCGGTCGACCTGCTCCTTGGCGATGAAGTCCTTGGTGCCCTGAATCCGCTGCTTGCGCGTGTACATCCGACAGGCCTGGCCGAAGTCGATGAGCGTCGGGCGACCGTTCTTGGCGCAAAGGATGTTGTGCGGCTTCAAGTCGGCATGGACAAAGCCCCGTTTGTGTAGCTCCGTGAGCCCGTCGGCGACGTGCCAGAAGATCTTCATCACTAGCGACAACGGGGCGTTCTCGGCGAACTTATCCAGAGGGAAGCCCTCGACGTAGGCCAGAATGTTATAGGCCTCGATGGCTCGGAGCTTTCGTTTGACGAGGCCGTACTCGTGCGTCTTGCGTAGGGCCGGATGGTCGTTCTGGATACCGACCTCGAACTCGTTCTTGAGCTGGCGGACCTGGGATTGGAAGTTCTCGGCGCTGGCCGAGACGTATTTCTTGCAGTAGAGCTTGTTGTCCTTGACGTCGCGCATGAGCGACACCTTGGTCCCGGCACCGGTCCCAAGGTCGCGAACGAACATCAGTGTTTCAAGCCGTTTTGCCATCGCTCTTCGTCTTGTCCGCCACGAGCGGTCGCGACGCGATTCGTCGGGCTGCATGACTCGCCGGGGGGCGGTTCTCGTCCTGCAAGCAGGCACGCGACACGCGGAAAGCCGCCTATCTGCGTCACCGAGGTATCAGTCCGAAGCATCCGGGCCGATGTTCGTGCGGCCCGTTTCGCCAAACCCGGGGTCTTGGTATCGCTCGCTCAATACTGCATAACGCGGCATTGGCCGAGGCATTTCTGCCCTGACGGGTGAAACAACGTCACCCAACGCATATCTGGAAGTGAGCGTCCGTCGGGGGGCGAGGCGGATGGAGAAAGGAAGAATATGGCTAACCAGCAGGGGCCTCGCCGCGGCACCCATCGCCCACGTTGCTCCAAGTATAACGGCTTACTAGCTGTCCGGCCAGTAGAGGGGCGGCGAGGGCTTATGGGGCGTTCGTCCCCGGCGATCGCACCGCAGGCGTAGACTTCAGTCGCGGCAGCCTGTGAAAACAGAGTCTTGTGAGAAGGTCCACCTACCGGGCGGCGGCATGCTCGTCGAACTCGTTGCCCTTGAAGGTGGTGCCCAGGTAGGACTTGCGGACGAGCGGATCGTTGATGAGCTGGCGAGGAGATCCCTCGGCGATCACCTTGCCCTCGTGGATGATGTAGCTGCGATCGGTGACCTCAAGTGTCTGGCGGACATTGTGGTCGGTCAAGAGGATAGAGAGCCCCAGGTCGTCCTTGAGATGGAGGATTTCCCGCTGGAGATCCTGCACGGCGATGGGGTCCACGCCGCTGAAGGGCTCGTCGAGCAGGATGATCGCCGGCTGCGTGATCAGCGCCCGGGCAATCTCCAGCTTGCGCCGCTCGCCGCCGGAGAGGGTTCTGGCCTCCTGCTTGGCGTTCTTGAGCAGGCCGAAGCCCTCCATCAACTCGTAGGCACGTTCTCGCCGCTGGGCCGAATTGAGGCCGGGCACAAGCTCCAGGATGGCCAGCAGGTTCTTTTCGACGCTGAGCCGGACGAAGACGCTGTTCTCCTGAGAGAGATAGCCCATGCCCTTTTGGGCCCGTTTGTACATGGGCAGGCCGGAGACTTCCTCGCCATTGAACAGCACCGCCCCGCCGTTCGGCTTGACCATGCCCATGGTCATTCGGAAGCTGGTCGTCTTGCCGGCACCGTTGCGTCCCAGGAGGCCGACGATTTCGCCTCGGCCGACCTGGAAGCTGACCTTGTTGACGACCGTTCGGCCGCTGTAGGTCTTCACGAGGTTTCTGGATTCGAGCAGAGGCCCGGTTTCGGCCATATCTATGGACCCAATCCCGCCTGTCTGAAATATGTTGACAACCTGTTCATGACGCACCGGACGGCCCGCAGGCGAGCCTAGTCGGTGGCGCGACCGAGAGTATAAGCGGATGGCCAGGGGTGTGGGTAGGGCAGTTCGAGTTTGTGGGGCTGGGCGGGTATCAGTATTGGCGGTTGAGGTTCGTCGATCTGGGCGGCAGCCGTAGCGCGGCGATGAAGCAGGGCGGGCATTGCGCAGTCCGATAACCCGGCCCCGAGGGCGTGATGCGGCCGAATTGTGGATAACTTGTTTCGGGAGCAATTCGCCGGATCGTCGCCAGCCACGAACAATCGCCCGTCTCGGCCGGTGTGGCGATGCCATCCTGTGATCGCTGGGCGTCTCCAGGGCGCAGCAGAGTGGGTCGCCCGCCTTCTTCCTCGAGATCGACGGCGCGTGACCGGTGCGCGGCGCTCGCTCTTCGCGGAGGAAACGGGGAGAATGGTCGCCCCGCGTCGTGAACCGACGGCGCGGCAGTGAAATGGGCGATGGGAGAACCCTGCGATGCGGTTTCGATACGGAATCAAGTGGACAACTGTAGTGATGGCAGCCCTGGCGATGATCGTGGCCGTCTCGGACGCCGAAGCCTGGGACGAGGACGGCCACGCCGTCGTGACGTTGTTGGCGCATGACGCGCTGGGCCCCGAGATGCCCGATTGGCTGAAGACGCCCGCCGTGCGAGCACGTCTGGTCTACCTTTCGGCCGAGCCGGACCGGTGGCGAGGCCAGGGCAGTACCGTCCTCAATCACATCGCCAACCCCGATCACTACATGGACGGGGAGATGCTGGGCCAATTCGGCCTCAGCTTCAAGACGCTGCCGGTGCATCGGCGTCAGTTCCTCGACATCATGGCCACGCATCGGGCGCTGCATCCGGACCAGTTCGATCCGCGCGATGTGAAACGGGACCGCGACTACACGCGTCTCGTTCCCGGGCTGCTGCCCTATCGCATCGCCGAGGTGCAATGGAAGATCGCGGCCAACTGGACGCAGCTGAAGACCTACGAACAACATCGCGATCGCGTGACCGACACGATGATCGCGAACGTCCGCCAGAACATCGTCTATCACATGGGCATCCTGGGCCACTATGTCGCCGACGGCGCGCAGCCTCTGCATACGACCGAACATCATCACGGCTGGGTCGGCCCCAACCCGAAGAAATACACGACCGACTCCGGGTTTCATCGCTACATCGACGATGGGGTGGTTAGCAAGCACAGGATCAGCTACGACGATCTGATCGATCGCGTCAGGCCGCCGCGTAAGGTCTCGACGACGGAGTTCTGGAGGGATATCTGCGGCTATTTGGCCGAGACGCACGCCCTCGTCGAGCCGATCTACGTCCTGGAGAAGAGCGGCGAATTGAACAAGCCCAAGGGCAAGGCGTTTATCGAGGGGCGTTTGCTAGAGGCCGGTGCCATGCTCGCCGGCGTCTGGAAGGCTTCCTTCGAGGGCGCTCGCATCGACTCGTTCCGCGTCAATCGTCTGCGAGAGCGGTATCCCAAGAAGGTGGGCAGAAGGCCGAAAACGCCAACCAGCCAGCCGGCGACGGCGGGTTGACCGGACCCTACGACTGGTGCCATGCCCACCTTGAATGATGTGTGGCACGGTCAAGCGACAGCTTGGCCGTGGTTCACTCCGCACGTCCCATGGCCGATCGCACGGTGATCAGAGCCGCGACCGTAAGGGAGCGCCCGTCGCACAACACAGAGGCCCCTGGCGATCGAGCGGGCAGCGCTCCCTT
>CAYYPB010000034.1:0-12418 GCA_964473405.1 uncultured Planctomycetaceae bacterium | reverse complement strand
AACCCAGGTACGCGGAGATTGCCGTCTGACTCTCCGAAGACTTGTCGACCCAGTATCCCGTCGAGACGCTGGAGTTGCTCGAAGTCGGCTTCGCTAGAGACCCACGGACCGCCCGACACGCCGAACTGGGATGGGAGCCGACGGCGACCGAACGCTCACTGCTGTCCTGGTGCTTCTGTGCATCCTGCCGGCAAAGGGCCGCCGAGGCCGGGGTGGATGTGCAGCGCGTCCAATCGCTCGTGAGCGACCTGCTCACGAACGCCATGCGCCTCGAACCTGCCGGGTACGCGTCCCTCAGTGCGATGCTGGCGGAACACGAGCCCCTCGCCGCCTACCGAGCGATGCGCGACGACGTGGAGGACTCTCTGCTGCGGATGGTCCGGACGCGCACGACGACACGGCTGGTCATGCACGCCGCTGCCGGCGAGCCGGCAATCGCCGATCAGTCGCCGCATCTCGACGGCCTCGTGCGGCGTTGGGATCAGAGCGGGCACACGGCGGCATCCGCAGATGTGGACGTCATGCACGTTCCCCATCCGCCGGCTTCGCGCAACGGCCAAGCCCTCGTGGCGGAGGTACACAAGGCCTGCGAGGCGGGGCACGAGCGCGTCGGTTTCTTCCAATACGGCATCACGCCCGAGCCGTGCCTGGATTGGGTGCGACAGGCGATTCGCTACGCCCGTCGCGAGTCGGGGCGATAACGCCGAACGATGCACAGTCGCGCACTCAACACTCGGAAGAGCCGCGGGCTTTCCCGGCGCGCCGAGATGCGGCCGTACGGCGCAGAGTGGCGTTCCATCGAAAGGAAACACCGCGCGGGCTGAAGCCCGCGGCTCTTCGACGGCCGCGCGCGAAACAGGCGAGACCAGAGCCTTGCGACTCTGATCCCGCCTTGCTTCGATCCCCACCAAGCCAGGGTCAACCCCCAACTGCTTACCTCAACAGCGAGAGAATCTGTGACGACTGCTGCGAGGCGACGCCCAACAACGAGATCGCCGACTGCATCAGCACACCCGTCTTGGACAGCTCGGCCGTCTCCAAGGCGTAGTCCACATCATTAATCGCCCCGCGGGCACCTTCGAGCGCCAGCTTGGTCGCGTTGAGACTGTTGATCGATGTCTCGACCTGGAACTTCTGGAAACCACCGATCCGGCCGCGAGCCGTCGCGACTTCGTTCAACGCCGCCTTGGCGATGGCCACGGCGTTGTTCGCGTTACTGGACAGGTCATTGGATCCACCACTCTTGAGCGAGGAGATGAACCCATCGGTCGCGTTGCCCAATTCATGGGTGAACAGCGAGTCGACACCCAGCGTCGCCTGCGTACTGCTCGTGGTTCCGAGCTGGAAGGTCTGGCCTCCACCGCTGACGGTGATGGTCCCCGCGCTGCCGGCTGCGTTGCCGGTACTCGTCAGGTAGAACTCACCACTGCTGCCGTTGGAGTTGAACGAAACGCGAAGACCATCGACGTAGGCGGTCTGGCCGTTGACCTCGACGCTGGCGTCCGTTCCTTGCGTGTAAGCCACGCTCGAGAAGTCCGTGTCACCGCTGATGTACGACGCGGACACGAACTCGTCCGAACCATAGCCGCGACTTTGGATGTGCAACTCGTTGCCGCTGACCGACGCGGAAACGCCTGTCTCCGAGGCAGTGGCGATGATCGACGAGGCCACGTTGGCGAGGCTATCGGTGTTCGACACGGTGATTGTGGCGGTTCCGAGCGAGCCGGCCACGGTGAACTCGGCAGCACTGACGGATGTTGTGTTGGCCACCGTAGCGGACGCAACGGCACCGGCTGTGTTGACGTTCACAGCGAAGGTGAGGTTCGTCTGTGATGTCGGCCTGGAGAAGAACTTGACGTCGGTGAGATCGGTTGTGGCAGTGGCGTCACTCGACGAACGGATCGACTGCTGACCGTCGAGCAGCTTCTTGCCGTTGAACGATGTGGTCTGGACGATCTTGTTGATCGAGCTGATGGCGGTGTCGATCTGGGCCTGGTTGGCCGCGATCTCGGCCGGACTCAAACCACCGGAACTCGTACTAGCGGCAGCGAGAGACTCGATCTCGGACAGCAGGTTGCTGACCTCGACCAAGGCACCGTCGGCCACGTCCAATACGCTCTTGGCCCGCTGGCCGTTGGCGATGGCCGACTCGACGGCCGTGAGCTCGGCATTCAAGCTCTGAACCGCGATGAAGCCCGCCGGATCGTCACGACCGCGGTTGATCTTGTGGCCGGTCGACAGCTTCAAGAGCGAGTCGGATTGGTCGGCGGATGTGCGGTTGAGGATGTTGAGCAATGTCAACGTGTTTGTGTTGGTGACTGTGAGTCCCATGGTAACTTCCCCTTCGTTTTGGTGGGGACCGCGACCTGACCCCCAAGACCCCTCATGCCAGTACTGGAACGAGCATCGAGGCTCGTACCAGTACAACCAAGCGTTTCTTCGCCTAACCACCCCGCAAGCCTAAGATATAACCTTCCGAGGAACAAAACGCGGGGGCATGTTGATTTGTCTGTGTCAACCCCATGACACACAAGGAGTTATGGCGCGAGTCCGAGTAGACCGCGCGTCCGGTTTTTGGCTGGGGGCAGTATTGGGAAGGCTGCGTCCGGTTTCTCAGGGGTCGAGGCTGGCCGGCCGATTGGCCGCCGCCGTCGGGGAGTCCGATACGGGCGTCTTGGATTCGCCGACATCGCCCGCCACCGGTTCGTCCGGGGTCGCAGGCTGAGACGTCGCCTGCTCATAAGCCCGAAGTCGAGCGAGCGCACCCGCGGGGATCGGTCCGATGCGCCATTCCCCCTCTTCTCTACCAATGGCGAGACGAACGATGTGTCCGGTCTTCTTCGCCTTCAGGGCATGGTCCTCGAGATCGTAGGACGCCGTTAGCAGATAGGCGGGCCCCTCGATCTCCGGTACGTCCGGCAAGCGCTTCACGGATTCGATCCGCGCCTCCTTCAGGACGATGAACATCTTCTCGAAACGCTGAGCCAGGACCGGATCGCCGGACCGCCTGCTCAACATCAGGCGAAACTCGCTGTACTTGGCCTCTGAGCAAACGCGCAGAAACCGGTCCACGAAGCGATTCAGCGACAGGTCGTAGGTTCGCACTTCGTCCGAAAAGACGAACCGCGGCATCTTGTCGGCTGGGACAATGACCGCCTCGGGGAAAACGTCCTCGGGGGTCAGCAGAGGGTCGTCCGAACCCAGAATCCACACCACCGTACCCGCGAGCCCCAAAGACAGCCCGAGCATGGCGATCAGTCCCAGTCGCTGAAAACGGGATGTTCTCCCAGTGGAAGCCATGACAGGACGATATCGGAAGTCCGGCGGGTTGGACAGCAATGCAGCGCGTACACGTTGATCGTATGGCCGATAATATCCACAACAATACAGTCAGCGACGATGCCGACGCTGCGCCCGGGCCATTTCCCGCTCGTCAGACCGCTTTCGCTCATCCTGCCGTTTGTCGCGGTGTTTCTTCCCTTGAGCCAGCGCCAATTCGATCTTCGCCAGCCCGTGATCGTTGAAGTACACACGCAATGGAATCAGGGTCAGACCTTTGATTCGGACTCTAGCCGCAAGTTTGCGGATTTCCCGCCGATGTAACAGTAGCGGCTTGACGCGTTTCGGGTCGTGATTGAACTGGTTTCCCGGCCCGTAGGGCTGGATCTGGAAGTTGTGCAAGGTGGCCCGGTCGTTGTCGATCCTGGCGAACGCCTCGTCGAGACTGGCATTTCCGAGGCGCAGGCTCTTGACCTCCGTTCCACGGAGGGCCAGACCCGCCTCTACCCGCTCGAGGATCTCGTAGGTGTAGCGGGCTTTCTTGTTCTCAAGACGCGGGGCCATCGTCGCCCCACGTCGTGTATCTTTGGCCATGACAGAAACTTACCGTCTTCCGGACTTCACATTATCGTACGCAACCATGCGACCGGACGCCGATCATAATGTATAATAGGGGTAGCGTCATGGACACAACGCAGATCGATGGACGACTGACGCCGCGTCGCGAGCGGCAGCTGATCAAGCAGGCCCAGCGTGGTTGCGCAGACAGTGCGCGCGAGTTGATCGACGCCCACAAGGACCGCCTACATGCGTTCGTCTGGCGAATCATCCGAAACGACCACGACGCCGAGGAGATCTGTCAGGACGCGTTTCTCCGTGCGTTTGACGCCTTGGACAAGTTCGACGTCGCCTATCGGTTCAGCACCTGGCTGTTCACGATCGGCTATCGGCTGTGCCTCAACACGATGCGCCGGCGAAAGGACTACGCCGGCGATGTGGACTTCACGACGATGCGGACGGACGGACGCCAGGCTCCGAGCCCCGACGTCGATGAATCGGTCGCTAACAGCGACGAAGCCCGACGATTGAAGGAGATTATTTGGAATTCCGTCGATCAACTGACACCGCCACAGCGCGCGACGGTATTACTCTTCTACAAGGAGTCGCTGAGCTGTCAGGAAATCGGCGAGATCCTCGAGATGCCGGCCGCGACGGTCAAGAGCCATCTTCATCGGGCACGCAACCGTCTCAAGGGCGTACTCGAAAGCCAGTGGATCGAGGGTTGGTCGCAGGTCCGTTTTGGTGAGGCCGGCGGCATCGGCGCATGAGATCACGGGGGCGACCAGAACCCCTGTGGCACCGGCCGCCCCGCCGGTGGAATCACAGGCGAGATGCCTGTGCCACAGGACTCTTGGGGCGACCTCCAAGGCCGTCACAATGGCGGCATTGTTCGAGAGCGGCCCCTGGCCGCGGATGGGAGTCTGTAGCGTGCTAATGACTTGTCGACATGTCGCTCAGCTTCGAGACGTGTATCTCGATGGCGAGTTGTCATCCGGTTTGACCGCCGAGTTGCATGCGCATCTCTTGCAGTGCCCCGAATGCCAGCAGCAGTTCGAGATGTACCGCGCGTGCAGCGAAGTCGTCGAGAAGGACGATTCGCCCGTGCAACTCGACGCGGGCTTCGCCAGCCGTGTCGTCGCCGCGCTACCTAGAACGCATCCGCTCGCAGAGAAGTCCACGTTGTCGACGCGCCGCGATCGGCGCCGACGGTTCTGGCAACTTGTCGCCAGCACCGGTGCTCCGGCCGCTGCGGCCGTGCTCTTCTTCGCCGTCGTCATTTGGCCTTCCGGCGCACCCGAGGAGCCCAACGGACGCGTCGCGGGCGCCACGGCCATTGATGCCACCGCGGTCAAGACCGTCGTCAACCCGGCCTTGGATGCCTTCCAAAAGACCGGCCGCGCGGTCGATAGCTTCAGCAAGATCTCCAAGCTCGTCGCAGACGGCGCTCGGAAGGGCGTCGTGGAATCGGCCGAGAATCCTGTCGCCGAGCCCGATGCCGAATCGGCATTGCTCGATGTGTTCCTCGCTCCGTTCCGAGACGTGCTGCATCCTGTCGGGCGTGACGACGAGGCCGAGCCCGAGAAGACGGACATCGTTCGGTTCTGAGTCGCCGCCGGTGCGTGCCCTTTTCCGAGTTGCTCCAGTGCCCCTTCGTTTGTCTACTGGGCTCGTGTCGCCATCGCAGTAGAATCATCCTCATGAAAACTGGCCGACTTCTTCTGCTTGCGTTCGTTCTACTGGCCGCGGGATCGGGGCAGTTGCTCCATGCCCAAAGCGCCGGCCCCGGTGCGAATGCCAGGGAAGATTGGCTGCGATTCGTTCCGAATGACGCCGGGTTCTACGCCGAACTCAACGATCTGGATGGCATCCGACGACGCCTCTCGAAGCTCGGCATCTGGGAGACCGTCCGCGAACTGACAGAGGGCGACGACGGAGCCACCTCCGCGGCGGCAAGATCGCAGAAGCTCCTCGGGATGACACCGGAGGCCGCCATCACGCAGATACTCGGTCGCCGCGTTGCCCTGATCGCGTCTTGCTCCGCCGACTGGCAACGCGGCGTCATCCTCGCCGAACTCAGGGACGCCGCCGAAGTCCGCCGCTTCTTACGAAAGTGGCGGGCCAAGCGCATGGCACCGGAAGGAGACGTCCTCACCTATGGCTTGAGAGATGGGCTCCGGCTGGCGGTTCGCGATCGGCTTATCGTCTTGGGGCCGGCCGTCGACCGCGAACATCTCTGGCAGCGTACCGTTCTGCTTCTGGCCGGGCTGGGTGGACGGCATCTCGGAGGCCACTCGGCCTTCGCGGGGCTCCGTGCGATGTTGGGCGATCACTACGACGGCTTGATCTACGCGGCATGGCCTGAGAACGACCCGTTCGCGTTCGCCGGATGCCAGCGCCTTCTCGTCGGCCTCTCCTTCTCTCGGCGTTCGGTGCGCTGCGAGCTGCGCGGTTGGCGCCGCGGTGCCGACGAACAACTCGTTCCCTGGGATGCCGATGTAGCCGCCGCATTGCCCGCCGACACCCTGGCCGCATGGTCGGGTAGCTTTCGCACAGACGCACTGCAGAACCCACCGCCCAACACGGCCTTGGGCGATAAGGAATCGCTCATTGGCCTGTTCGTCGGCACTCTGTCGGGCCTGAACCGTCGGTCGGAGCATCTCCTGGAGAACCTCGGCCCGCGCGTCACCGTGGCACTGGGGCCGGACGCCGATGCCATTGCCAACGACTTCCACGTCCCCGCGGCAGCCATCGTTTGTGAGACGCAAGACGCCGGTGCCATCGTGGAACACCTGGATAGCGTCATCGGCTTCTTCGCCAAGCTTGTCACGTTCATGGCCAAGTCGGGCAACGAGAAGCCCAAGCTCTCGGCCACCCTCAAGCGTCAGATCGATGGCATCGATGTCCACTTCGTCCGCATGGGGGACGTACTGGCTCGCCGGCTGGACTTGCCGTTCCTGCGGAAGCTCGAGGTGTGTTGGGCAGATCTTGATGGCCGCATCGTCGTCGCGACCAGCACGACCTACCTGGAGCAGATCATCCTCGCTGCCCGCGGCAAAGCCGAACGCCTCGATGCGGGCGGGCTCCTGCCGTCGTCGCAGCGAGATTCAGACGCGCCGCTCGTTGAGTGGGCGATGATTCGCGGGGCGGACCTCTCGGCCGTGTTCGCGACTTGGCTCGATTACCTTGCTCGCCATCATCCGAAGGCCCTGCAGGACGAAGCCTGGCGGGCCTGGGCTCGCGAGCGACTGGCGGATGGCACGCGACTGGGCATAGGACTCGAATCGTCCGCCGACAGCCCCGGTCGTGCCATCGTTCGGGAAGTATCCCCCGGCTCGCCCGCGATTGGCATTCTCAAGGTCGGCGACCTCATCCTGGCAGCTTCCGGCGAACCGCTTCCGAAAGAACGGCCCGCCATGGAGGTTGCCCGACGATATGCGCGTCGCGGGCAGGCGGCTGTCTTTAACGTGCGTGTTCTGCGCGAGGATCTGTCGATGAATCTGCGGATCCCCGTCCCCCCGGCAGCCACGCTCGATCTTGCCGGTCTCGAACCGGTCAAGGCGATGAGGCAGCTCATCAAGCTGCTGGCTTGTGCGCGATCGGTGACGATCGCGCGTCATGGGACGGACGCCGAGCGCCTCGACGTGGATGTCCATATTCGATGGCGCAAGCCCAGCCCTTGAGGGAGGTTGTTCGAGCCTGACGGCTCAGGCCGGAAACGTGGCGAGGTGTTCGCTCGCGGCGGCCACGACCTCGTCGATCACGTCGTCGATCGGCCTGCCGCTGATCATGACACCAGCGGACTGCGCGTGTCCACCGCCACCGAAACGCCTGGCCAACTCGACAACCGTGACATTCCCCTCGCCGCGAAGGTTGATCCTCACGACACCTTTTTTCCCCTCGGTAAAGAGTAGTGCCATGCGTACGCCCTTGAGCGCGAGCGGGATCGACACTTGGTCGTCGATGTCTTCGGGCTTCGAGCCGGAGGCGAGGAAGTTGTCGTGCGTGAGATAGCTGTGGGCGATCTGCCCGTCGCAGGCCAACTCGGTGTGATCGTACACTCTTCGCAACAACTCGAAGTCGGGCTTGGCCTGCGAGCGGCACAACTGCTCGCCGATGTGGGCCACGTCCGCCCCGGCTCTGACGAGATCGGCCGCGGCATGCAACGACGAGGCGCTGGTCGATGGCAGACTGAACCCACCGGTATCGGCGTGAATCCCGCAATACAGAAGCGACGCGACAGCCGGCGAGATCGACCACTCCAGATGCTCCAACAGCCGCGTCACGATCTCACAAGTACTCGTCGCGTGCGGGTCCACCCAGTTGTGGCGGGCGAAGTCGGTGTTCGTGATGTGGTGATCGATGTTGAACGTCGGCAGGGGCCCTTCGATATCCACTGAGGGCCCGATGTTGATCCGCTTGGCCGTTGCCGTGTCGAGCATAATGACCGAGTCGTACGTCCCGTCGGGCGTCCAACACGTCGCCAAGGGTGTGCCCTCGCCGAGCCGAAGCATAAACCCCAGCTTGCCCGCTACGCAGCCTTCGGGAAGTCCGCAGGTCGCCTCGATGCCGCGATTCCGCATCGCGGTCGCCAAGCCGAGTGCCGCACCGATGGCATCCGCGTCCGGCGTCACATGGCCGAGCGTTAGCGGTCGTCGCATCTTCCTAAACGCTTCGACGAACGGCGATTGTGGAAGCTCATTGTCCTGTCTCTGGGGCATAGTGGATGACCTTCTCGACACTTGTCGCGCTAATAACCGGAAGCTCGATCCCCCGCACATGGTGCCTGACATTCTAGGCCGGAGTTCGGCGCGCAAAAAGGGCCAGGGTTCGGGTGCGTGTTGGGGGGGAACACGCGGGGCGCCGAAGCCCTGGCCGCACGACAATCCTACCCAAGGTCGAAGCGGGTTCAAGCATTAAACGGACGAGACGTGCCATAATACGAACAAGACCAACGACACGCCGGAACCTTCTGTCATACATGAGGTTGCGGTGAGCTTCCCATTCATGCGTACGCTGCAGCTACCGACGAATCACCCAAAACGCACCCCAGAGTACGCTTGCCAGCACGATGACGACCGCAGCCGGCATCGCCACGGGCCAACGAAACCGGTAGAGATGCAACAGATGTTTCACGTAGAGCAACTGCTGTTGCATGGACAGCTTGCTCTCTCCGTGCAACCGGTCGGAGAACTCGATCGGCACCTCCGCGATTCGTTTGCATCGTGCCTTGACCGCGATCTCCAACGCGATTTTGTAGCCGATCGGATTGAGCCCCGCCGACGTGGCGATCTCGAACGTCGAACGCCGCAGGCAGAAGAACCCGGCCATCGGATCGCGAGCCGTCGTCAGCGGCTTGGCCAAGAGCGTCGCCCCCCACGAATTGACGTGCCGAAGCAACCCCCAATCTTCCTTGGTCGTGCCGCCCTCGACATACCGAGAGCCAATGCAGAACTCGGCGTCGCCGCCGGTGATTCGCCGCAGCATCTCCGGCACGGCCTCGGGCGGATGCGAGAGATCGGCGTCGATGCACAGCAGCAGATCGTGCTTGGCCTCGTTGAACCCTCGCACGACCGCGGAGGACAGGCCCCGTTCGTTCGTACGGGTGATCAGCCGAATCGGAAACGTCTTGGACAACTCGGCCACGGCTTCGACCGTGCCGTCACCACTGTTGTCGTCGACGACGATGATCTCGCCGGAGATGTCTGCCGACGCCAACGCGGCGAATAGCCGATCGGCCAGGATCGGCAGGTTCTCGGCCTCGCGATACGTCGGTACGACAATCGTCACGGGCTCGGGCACCATAGGGGCGTATCCTAACGTGAAGGCGCCAGATCGTCATCCGAAGGAAGAGCCGAGGACTCTGGTTCGCCTCGCCCGCCCCGCCGACTATGATGGCTCCCGATGCCTGATCTCCTCCAGATCATTCCCCGAGACGCGCTCGGCCAAGCCTGTGCCTTGCTCGCCGCACTGACGTGGGCCTTCGCTCTCATCCTCTTCAAGCGCAGCGGCGAGCACATCGACCCGCTGGCGATGAACCTCTTCAAGAACACATTCGCGACGATTCTGCTGGTCGGGACGCTCATCTTCATGGGCGACGGCTTCGCCACAATCGCCGAGTTTCCCATCGAAGACACCTACATCCTGATCTTCAGCGGCGTCATCGGACTGGCGATCGCCGACATGATCTTTCTGCGGAGCCTCAACCTCCTCGGCGTCAGCCTGTTCGCCATCGTCGACTGCACCTACAGCCCGATCGTCATTCTCACGTCCTGGTTCTTCCTGTCGGAGAAGCTGAACGAGTACCAGTATTTAGGCGGTGGACTGATTCTGATCGGTCTTCTCATCTCGTCCAAGCACCCGCTGCCACCGGGACGAACGCGCCGCGAACTCGTCTCGGGCCTGGCTCTGGGCGTCTTGTCCATCGCCCTCATGGCGGTGGGCATCATCATGACGAAGATCGTCCTGGAGACGGATGGATTCCCGCTGATCTGGGGCACGACGATTCGCCTCGTTGCGGGCGCCGTCGTGCTGGCGATGTGGGCCGTTGCCTCGCGGAATCGGACGAGAACGTGGTCCGTGTTTCGGCCGGCCGCCGTCTGGAAATACTGCGTGCCGGCGTCGTTTTTGGGAAGCTATCTCGCGATGGTCTTCTGGGTCGGCGGGTTCAAGTATACCGAGGCGTCCGTCGCCGCCGTCTTGAATCAGACGTCCGTCATATTCGCCATGATCCTCGCATGGCTGATCCTCAAGGAGAAGATGACGCTACGGAAGATCATCGCCATTACCGTCGCCATGACGGGCGTTCTATTGGTGACGCTGAATCGTTCGTGATCGCTTGGCCGGCGACCCGACTCGGGAGCGATCGTGCCGCCCATTAGCGCTCCCCGCTGGGGCGCGGCTACACGAGAGCCTTGCGAACAGAATCCATCTCGCGTGAATCCCTGCCGCTGGACGGTTTTCAGTTCCCCAGACCGTCGATGAACGTTCCGAGTTGCTCGGAGATCTCGGCCTCGTTGAACGCCCTGGCGTCGACCATGTCGGCCTTGATCACGACATGCGGAATGCCGGCTTCTTCATAGCCTGCCAGGCGGCGCTTCACGTAGCTGTTCCAAATGCCGCAGCTCTCGTTCCAGTGACAGACGATGCCCGCCGCTTGATAGTCTCGCACGAGTCCCAGCGTCCAATCGAGAATCCACTGCGCCGACCGGTTCATCGTGTTCCAGGCATACCGTCGAACAACGCTGTCCATCGCGTTGTCCACGTCGAACTCGAACCACCAGCTGTGCGTGTAGGTGCTCGCGACGTAGATGGCCTGACGATCGGCCGCGAACTTGGCGAGCCAGTTCTTCCGCGGCCAAATGGGGATCGCATCCCAGATCAAACGGATGCGTTCGTCAGGAATCGCCGACACGCCGGCCGCGACGCGCTCGCTCAACTCGGCCAGCAGCCGCTCGTAGTAGGCTGTGCATTCCGGCAAACCTCGAGCGATCACGATCGGTGCCATCGCGGCGAAGGCATCGGTGTTCGACCACGGTGCGGGCGTGCGCTTGGCGACTTCGAGACACTGCTGCCATAGCCTGTTGGCCTTGTGAGACTCGGCGACGACTTCGTTCAGACGGTCCTGACTGAAGGTCGTGCCGAATCGCTTGCAGATGTCGGCAATATGGTCGTCCAACTGACCTTGAAATTCGGCGATCTCCGCGTCGTCGTGGACCTCCTTCTTGGCGAGCGAGGGTGCGCGCCAGACATAGTGCGGAACCTCGCGATCGCGCCGGCGGAGTATAGTCTGCACCTCGTCGCCCCAGCGTTCGACGACACTGCACTGGCTGTTGCAGGCATAGAACAGGTCGGGGCCAGGCAGACCGCCGATCGGCGAATCGACATCGCCCAGCAACACGCCGATGTCCGACAGGGCATAGCTGCAGAAGCGCCCCACCTTCAGCCCTGTTCCCTTGGCCTGGTCGATTGCGGGCAGTGAGTACGGATTCGTCGGCTCGCGCGTTGGCGAGAGCGCGCCGAGCATGGCGGCATGGTTCTCCGGATAGACCGGCATGATGCCGGCCGCGAGGAGAACCTCGGCCGGGGCGAACGCCGAACACCAGGCGATTGGCATTCCCATTTCCCGAACGCGGTCATAGAACTTGAAGATGTCGAAATGCGTCTGGAGTTTCAATGCTCTGCCTCTTGTCAATCGGACGATTCGGAATCGCCCTGGTTTTCGTTCTTCCGCGTGTAGATCAACACATAGGACTTGCAGATCGCCGAGGAACACTCTTGACAGCCCGACCCGAAGTCTGCGGGCATCAACGGGTGCGCCTTCACCTCGAAGCCCATCGATTCGTAGAGTTCAACCGACTCAGCGGCACGGTCCGGGTCGGCCAAGTGCCTCCGCACCCAGCCGGCCGCGATGAGCTTCGGATCGGCCGGGATACCGCGGTCGTCGCCCTCGCCGTCCGTCGGGCATAGGTTGAAGTCAGACGGCATACTCGCTCACTCCACGCCTATCAGAGCCGCGAGCGTCACGGAGCGACTACCGTATGCATGAGAGGCACATACTCTTACGCGCTAGAGCGTCGAG
>CAYYPB010000033.1:0-12473 GCA_964473405.1 uncultured Planctomycetaceae bacterium | reverse complement strand
GGACAGGCAGCCACCTCACACACGCGCGGGCGGCTGAGCGCTGTGGGGTGTGTGGTGCGAGTGGCCGCGTCGCGCGCGCCGAGGAAGCCCGTGGCTCTTCAGAGGGCGTCGATTCACTCAGATCGCGTCTGTCCGAACCGTCGTGGTCCTAACCGTCGCTCGGCAGCGTGACGGTGATCGTCTGGTTTCGTGCCTTGAGCGAATCGAACGAGATCTCGGCGGTGCCGCGGCCCTTGACGATCCACTGAACGTCCCGATGACCGAACGATGGGATGCTCGTGAAGATGAGCTGGGGGCGATGTTCGACGTGCCTGACGTTGTCGAGATGCGCGTTGTCGACGATGCCTCCGGAGACGATGGACAGACCGGCGCCCTTGATTCGAAAGATGTCTCGTCTGCCGATGTCGTTCGCCAGCGCGCGGGTTGCGAGCGTGGGCAGGGCCTTGTTGTTGGTGGCGCGAATGCGCACGCGGTAGAGATCGCCCGCCAGGGGTTTGACGTCCAGCACGGACAGCTCGACGACCGGCACGTGGCTGGCCGTGAAGATCACCATCGACGCGTTGCGATGCACCATCTCCGGCAGCATGAGCGTCGGGGGGATGCGCGTGGTGAACGTTCGCCACCCGCCGATCTCGATCTCGCCGAACTGCGGGTGCGTAAACGGCTTCCAGTCGCGAAACATCGTGCCCTGGTTGACGAAGTCGTTGAACTTCTGCTTCTCCTTGGCCGGCACGCCGCCGAAGTAGCCCTTCTTGCTACCCTCGTCGTCTTTCGTCGGGCGATAGCGTTGCTGGCTGCTCATGAACAGCTCGGCGACGAAGCCGAAAACGCCCATGTTGGAGAACATCCACTCGTCGAAGTCGCCGTGCGTCGTATACATGTCGACGCTGCCGATGATGTAGCGATAGCCGGGGATGATCTTCTCGCCTTCCTTGCCGAGATAGTCATAGACCTTGATGTCGGAGGGCGAGTAGCCGCCGGACAGTTTCGAGCCCGGCCCGCGGACGAACAGACCGCCGTAGTTGTGAAACGCGAAGTTGAAGCTGATGTTCGGCTTGGTCAGGACGAAGTCGGCGACAGCTTTCGTAGGCTTGCTGGACATGGGAAAGTCGCCGGCACCGCCTTGGACATAGCGAGGTTGCCAGTTGTAGCCATAGTTGCGGTTCATATCGACGTAGCCGGGCGTGTCCTCGTTGAGACGACCGTCTCCGTCGTTGTCGATTCCTTCGGAACCGAGCCGTCGCCACTCGCCTTGCTTGCCTGGCTTGACGCGGATCATCACACGCGGGTCATCGGGATCGGTCTTCCACTTGCCCGACGGGTCGCGGATGCGCATTCGGAGAATCTCGCCGTCACCGTCCAGGTCGTCGTAGTCGTCCTCGTCGATCAGGCCGTCGCGGTCGTCGTCGTGGGGGATGCGTGCCGTGCGGCCGATGTTGTAGCCGCCGGCGTCGCTGAAGAATCGGCTGCGGCTGTCCACGTTCACCGTGGGGATGATGTAGAACGCGCGACCGTCGACGAGTTCTTTGATGACAGGGTTCTTGGCATAGGAATCGAGCAGATACCAGGCGAGATACAGACAGACCTCGGTGGCCTGAATCTCGTTGCCGTGGATCGCACCGTCGACGTAGATGCCCGGCTTGTCGGTGTCGCGGCCGGTCTGCGGGTTGTTGATCGTGAGGAGATAGATGTCCCGACCCTCCTCACTGACACCGATCGAACGCAGCTCTGTCAGTTCGGGGTAGGCGGCGTGCAGTTGCCGGCAGGTGTCGACCACGGCGGGGCCGTCGTAGTAGTGGTCGAACGTGAGCTTGACGTCGTCGGCCATCGTTGGCGTGGCATAGGCGAGCATTCCACAGATGGCGATTAACATGCGGTTGAGCGGTCTCATTGACTATCCCCTCCAGCGAGTGTGACGTCTCGTTTGTCGCGGCCCGCGCTGAAGCTGTGGGCTTCGAGTGTGACCGTTGCACCGGCCTTGGCGTGAACGATCCAAATGACTTTGCGCGTAGCGCCCGATCCGGCCAACTGGCCGAGTACGCGTCGCGGGCGACCTTCCAGCAAGGTGATAGCCTCGCCGCCGATCGTGAGCGAGACCGGCGTGGGCCGCTTGGAGCGTGTTCCGTGGTAGGTCGGATAGGGAAGAAAGCCCCTGTTGGCGACCCAGACCTCTAGCCGCCAGACGTCCGGGCCCTTCGGCTCGACGACGACCTTCTCGAGGGCGATCTCCGGCAGGAGTTTCGCCAGCTGACGGACGAAGGGCAGTTGCTTGCCGATCAGCGCGGCGGCTTGCTGCGGCGGGGGGGCGATGTCGGCGTAGGGCTTGCGGCCGCCGATCTCCACCGGTCCCAGCGTCGGATGATCAAACGGCTCCCAGCGGACGAAGGCACTCGCGTCGAACGCGAAGAGGGCCTCATCGGCCGCGTCGGCCGTGCCGGACTCTTTGCCCTTCTTCGCCTTGCGCAGTTGCTCGGCGATCTTCTTGGGCGTCATCATGCCCGACTCGACGGACGTGATGGCCTTGGCAGCCGTGAACTGCTCTGGCGTGCCGTGGGCCTCTAGCGCCGCGGCGATCTTGTCTTCGCCCAGGGCGACGAACGCTTCGTTGGTCATCTTTTCGATGTCGTTGGCCGTCAGGGCTGCGTCGCCCTTCGCCGTTTCATCCTTCTTGGCGGGCGGCGTCCAGAAGTCGAGGCTGAAACTAGGAACCCCGTACTGGTAGTAGGCCCACTGCTCGACGCAGCCGGGCGAGAAGGCGGCGGAGTCGAGCCGCTCGCCGTCCACCTCGGCCTGCTTGATGAACTCGGTGTATCGCTCGTGGATTTCTTTCCAGTAGGTCAGGTCTTCGGCGGTGGGCTTCTTGGCCGCTCCTTCGCCGAGCATTGACACTACGGCGTCCTCGCTCATCTGCATGTTGCCGAACGCCTCTCGGAACACGCGCGTGATCTCCTTGAGCGACATCCGCTTCGTGGGCGAGACGCCCATCATCTTGGCGTACCGGGCGGGCACGGCGTAGGTCCGCTCGCCTTTCGCGTTGCCGCTGCCTTGGGGGATCTTGCGAAGGCTGTTGGATCGCCCAAACGTCAGGACCATGGCGATCTCGGGATGGTCGTATGCGAAGCGCATCACGCCGCGCGACTCGTCCTCGCTCGCCGCCCAGAGTCCGTCGGTTGTGGTGTGGTGTCTGAAGTCGTGCGGGAAGTTGCGGCCCGGATTGACGCCGCCGGGGCCGTCCTCGTTGATCTCGCCGTCACCGTCGTTGTCGATGCCCTCGGGCAACAAGCGGTAGCCGCCGCGCTCGCCCTTGGCCCGATCGGCCTTGCGCATCAGGATGGGGTTGTCTTTGACTGCGATCCACTCGCCTTCGGGATGCGCCTGACGCATCATCGTGATGAAACCGTCCCCGTTGAGATCCTCGGGGCCGTCTTCATCGGCTGCGTCGTCGTGATCGTCGTTGACGGGTCGTGTGTTGCCGAGGTTGATCGCGAGCGGTCGCTGAAAGAACCGGGCGTATCCGTCAGGATTGCCGAGCGGCACGATGTACCATCGTCGCAGAGTCGCGTCGGCTCGCCATTCACCCAAGAGGCGCGTCGCCAGATCCAACGCCGCTTGCGTGCCGAGCGGGCTGTTGCCTTCCATGTTGGCTACGACGAGGATCGCTGGCAGGTCCGCATCGGGCCGGCCGATGTCGATGAGTGTGACGTCCCGGCCGCCCGGCGAGCGCGCGAGCGTATGAAGCCTGGCCGAGTCCGGTGATTGCTCGGCGAGTTTCCGCAACGCCGCGCCCATGTCCTCGGGCGACGGATAGGCAAGGTCCGCACCGAATGCGGTGTTCGCAAGAAAGAGGCCACAGAGCATGGCACTCGCCGGTATCGAAAGAATACGCATGATGAACATTCCACCTCCGCTCTTGGAGTATCGCTGAAACGGGGAACAGAGAGCCGCGGGCTTCAGCCCGCGCGGCCGCCCCGATGCCGGGACGGTTGAAACGCAGATCGTCTCTCCAGCACTCCCACGTCTTCATGAGAACGACGTGGACGCGATCCTCTTTCCCCTGCTCCCTGGAGTATAGCCTGGATGCGAGTCCAAGGCAGATGCGAGCGGCTCCACGCGCTTCGTGGGGCGGTCAGAGCCCAAAGCGTCAGCGACGGGTTTCAGCCGTGCCGCCGGGGTCCGAACCAACGCGGACGCTTGAGGCTCTGTTCACGGAGGCGGCCGTGATCCGGCCGTCGCAAAGTGCCGGATGACGCCATCGGCGATGGCGGCCGCGATCTTGGCCTGGTAGGCCGGAAGATTCAGATTGCGCGCGTCTCGCCGATTCGTGAGATAGCCGCACTCCACGAGGACAGCCGGTCGCGAGTGGCCCACGAGAACGCGGAAGCCCGCCCCTCGGAGGCCGAGGCACTCGATGCGGGCCCGCTTCATCGCGGCGACGATGCGCTTGGCTGCGCGACGATTGGCGGCGGTCGCTTCTCGTGCGATGTAGATCGTGGCACCCGATGCGCCTGCGCGTGGGGCTGAGTCGGCGTGGATGGAGATGAACAGATCGGCGCGAAAACGCTCGGCGATGGCCCCGCGTTTGTCGAGCGTGAGATAGCGGTCGGCGTCGCGCGTGATCGTGACACGGGCTCCTTCGGTGGCGAGCAGGTGGGCGAGCTTTCGGGAGACGGCCAGGTTGATCGTCTTCTCGGGCAAAACCGAGACTCCTTGGGCCCCGGGATCGTGGCCACCGTGTCCTGGGTCGATGACGATCTTGATTCCGCGTAGCGGTTCCGGCACCGGGATCGAGGGGCGGAGAGCCGGTCGCGTAGGAGCGGTGGGGTACTGCCCCGCGTAGGGCGCGAAACTGGTGACGCGGCCGCGCTGCTCGGGGGCGCAGCCAGGCCCGAGTGACAGGCACAGTGCCAGTCCGATGGCGACGAAGATCGTGCGTGCGGCGCGAGACACTCAGCCTGCTCCCGGCTCGGTCTTGAACGTATCGAGCAGCCACGCACGAAACGGCCCATCGGCCGCCTCGATCTTGGTGAAGGTCTCGGGGCGATCCTCCAGGCCCAACAGTGCCGGAGGCAAGGCCGGATCGAGGCCGATGGCAGCCTGGATTTCGGCGGGGAACTTGGCAGGGTGCGCCGTCTCGATCGAAACCGATTTGACCGCCGCTGCGTCGGGGAAGTCGCGATGAAACCGCTCGAGTCCCGCCCAGCCGACGGCACCGTGCGGCTCGAGGACGACGCCGTGGGTTTCGTAGGTGGATCGAATCGTGTCGCGCGTTTCGTCATCCGTGATGCTAACCGCGTAGAGATCGGCTCGCATGCGCGTTAGATCGGGCTGCTTTCGAATAGTGCCGGTCTCGTCCATCGTCCCACCGTAGGCATCGACGAGCCGTGCGAGATTCGAAGGATGACCGACGTTCATCGCGTTGGAGATGCAGACGCGGGACGGGGAGATAGGGCGGTACTCGCCGGTTCGCAGGAAGACCGGAAACTCGTCGTTGGCATTGGTGGCCACCACGAGCCTGTGGATGGGCAGGCCCATTCGCCGGGCGATGATTGTGCCCATCATGTCGCCGAAGTTCCCCGACGGGACGCTGAAGACGACGGGCTCGCCCTCGGCGGCGCTTGCGATATTGACGTAAGCATAAATGTAATACACGGCTTGCGGCAGCAGCCGGCCGATGTTGATCGAATTGGCGGACGTAAAGCGAATGCGATCCATCGCCGGATCGGCAAAAGCCTGCTTGACCATGGCCTGGCAGTCGTCAAACTGTCCGTCGACGCCGATCGTTGTGACGTTGCCGCCGAGTGTGGTCATCTGCTTTCGTTGGCGGTCGGAGACCTCGGCGGGGGGGAACAGCACCACGACGCGGACGCCGGGCAGCCCGTGATAGGCGTGGGCGACGGCGCTGCCCGTATCGCCGGACGTGGCGACGAGGATTACCAGCTCGCCATCTTCGGGGCGGTTCAAGACGCTCATCCATCGGGCCATCATCCGGGCGGCGAAATCCTTGAAGGAGGCCGTCGGCCCGCGGTCGAGTCGCATGATGTGTCGCCCGTCGGAAACGGGTTCGATGGGCACCTCGAAGTCGTAGGCATCTTGGCAGAGGGCCGCCAGGGTCGCGTCGTCGAGAACGCCGGTGGTGAAGCGGCGCAGCACGGCGAAAGCAACATCGGCGTATGGCTTGCCGGCCATCGCGGCCAGGTCAGCAGGTTCGAGAGCAGGGAATCGCTCCGGCATGAACAGACCACGGTCCGCGGCCAATCCCTGCAGCAAGGCTTCGGCGAGTGTGGCGTGGGCCACGTTGCCATTGGTGCTGTAGAAGCGGATGGGGTCGTTCATGCGAGAGGGTCCGATGGGGTTCCTGTCGTCGCCGGTCGGGGACCACGTTACGTCGGTCCCTGCCCGGTTTCAAGTACGGTCGCGCCCCACGCGAGCTGTCGGTCCCATGCGGAGTGGTCTTGAAGCGTTGTTGCGATGCGCCACGGCCTTTCGCGATGTTCGCACGGCGGTGTCCGGTGTATCATGAATCCGGGTGTGGCGAGCCCGTTGGATCGCCCGACTCCGAGTTCATACCACCCATGAGACGACATCCTGAGAGGAGCCCTACCTTGTCTGGCGCAGACGATCTTCACATCACCCCGGGAATGCAACGCCACATCGATCGAAACAACGCGTATCTCAAGAATCGTGACGAGTACATTCGCGACGTCGTGAAGAAATGGAAGTTCGACACGATCGCCGTGCATGGGATGTACTCGGTTCAGGATGCGATCGAAGACTATCAAGGCTCGATCATCGAGCCGATCTTCATGAGTACCTCTCAGGCCTTTCGAGATTCCGACGAAATGGCTGCCGCACTGGGCTACCAGATTCCCAGTTGGTGCTATTCGCGCATCGCGAACCCCTCGACCTACTACTACGAGTGGACGCTGGCATTGCTGGAAGGCTACGGTTTCGACGGCGTGACGAGTTGCTGTTCGACATCTTCCGGCATGGCCGCGATCATGACCGCGGTGCAACCGTTCCTCGTGCATCGGACGCACAAGAAGGCGGAGCCTCGCAACTTTCTGGCGACGGCGCAGTGCTACGGCGGTACGTTCCAGCAGTTCAACGTTCGTCTCATGGAGGAACGCGACATCGAATGCCGTTGGATCCAAGATCCCACCAATCTCGACGAGTGGGCCTCGAAGATCGACGATCACACACGGTTTCTCTATGGCGAGTTGCCGAGCAACCCGCAGCAGGGGTTCTTCGACATCGAGGCCGTGGCGGACCTCGCTCATAGCCACAACCTACCGCTCATCGTTGACAACACCGTGGCCACGCCCGCCTTGCTTCGGCCCATCTGTCACGGTGCAGACATCGTCGTGCAATCGGCGACGAAGACGCTGACCTCCAGCGGGTTCGGTATCTGCGGTGCCGTCATCGCACGCCAGGGGATCGTGTCCAACATCGACAACGATGCGATGAAACAGGATTTCTGCGCCTATGTGAAGTACCTGCCCAACCGGGACTACGGCCCCAATCTCCATCCGATGCAGGCCATCATGACGCTCAACGACATGCGGACCGTGCGGGCCAAGGTGGATCAGATGAGCCGCAGCACGATGACCGTCGCCCGCTTCCTCGACGAGCATCCCGGAGTCGAGAGCGTCCACTATCTGGGATTGCCGGACCACCCGATGCACGAACTCGCGAGTCGATACATGTGGCTGGTCGATTCCGAATACGACGACACCTACGCCGGTCGCGTCAATCGGTACGGGCACTTGATGGCTTTCTGCGTCAAGGGTGGCGCGGAGCGGACGCGGAAAGTCTTCGATGGGCTTCAGCGAATCTGGCGGGCCACCGACTTGGGCAGGATCAAGAGCGTGGCGACGATCCCTGCCATCTCGACGCATCAGCAGCAGGGTGTCGAGGGCCGAGAGCTGGCCAACATCCCGCCCAACATGGTCCGCCTGTGCGTCGGCGCGGAGCATCCGGACGACATCATCGCGGATCTGGACCAGGCCCTGCACGGCGCTGGTTCGTAGTTTCGTAGTTTCGTAGTTTCGCGGGTTCCCGCAAACGGTGACTCTGATCCGCTCGTGTTGGCGGGCGTAGGGCGGGCTGTTCCCTTGGTGGCGACGCAGCGCTGCCGTAGTAGTGCATCGCCACGGTTGAAACCGCGGGTTGTTGATTCCATGCTTTTGTGGCACCGGCGTCTCGCCAGTGGGACCACAGGCGGGACGCCTGTGCCACAGACCGGGCGTTCGCAAGAATGGGTTCGGCGACGCGCTAGCGGAAACTCCACACGTCGGCACCGCCTGTCTGGTCGTTACGACCGTCACATCCTCTCAATAGCGCGTCTGTTCCGCCCCCGTGGCCACCGCATTGTCCGGTATCGCGGCGTTCGTCGATCCGGCGGGATCTGGCCCGTGGTTTGCGAGTGCTGCTGCGTTGGATCACCACCAGCACGATGGGAGGATTACGACATGCGGACAATGGGATTGAAAACTCGTGGAAACGGCAGCCGCCGAATCGGAGCCGGCACGCTCATCGTCGCGCTGACCGGCGCGTTGATACTTGCCGGCGGATGCGGCGACCAGGACCTAGCGGATGTGCTGAACGCGATTTCCGGCGACGGGATCGTCCGGGAACCGTTGCCGGGCGGCGGCGGAGAAGCTGCCGCTCCAGAGGTGTTTCCAGAGAGCTACGGCGTGATGGTCGGCGAGACGCTGGAGGTCCCGGCAAGTGCCGGGGTGCTGGCCAATGACCGATATGTCGAGGCACTCGTGGGGTTCACGCCAATCACCGAGCAAGGGGGGCTGATCGAACTTCGCCTCGATGGCGGGTTCCGCTACGCGCCGCCGCCCGGTTTCGTCGGTTCGGACTACTTCGACTACGACGTCCAGAACGATATCGGCACCGCCACGGGGCGAGTGCTTCTCAAGGTCCTGGCCCCCGACTCGGTGCCGGTGCCGTGAGGTGGGGCGTCCGCATGCCGGGAGGCGTATCGAGAGAGTTTGATTTAACCTATTGGCACACATAGAGTAAAGTGCCGCCAAGGTTCGGTACGCCAGGGCCATTGGGTGGCCCCGGGGGGCGGGTGCGATTTGCGTCATCAGCGGATCGGGTCTCGATCGCCCCGTCGTATGGAGATTCTGCCGCGCGATGTCATCCGTCAGCCATCAGAGCGACTCCAAGAAGGCTGCCGCCGACAGCCAGGTCGGCCGCGCGGCCGTCGAGTCTAGGCTGGCGACCGCCGAGGAACTCAGAGCCTGCGTCGCCAAGCAGGCCGAACTCAAAGCCAGCGGCCGAGACATTCCGTTGGTCGAGGTTCTCGTCAAGACCGGCGTCATCACCAAGTCCCAACTCAAGCGGCTTCTCAATCCCGCGGACGATTCGGCATCGCGTTCGTTGCAGCAGATCCCCGGTTTTCAACTCAAACAGAAGGTCGGTGCCGGCGCGATGGCCAGTGTCTACAAGGCTCGCCAGCTTTCGCTCGATCGAATCGTCGCTATCAAGGTGCTACCGCAACGTTTGAGCGAGGATCCGGAGTTCGTCGAGCGGTTCTACAAAGAGGGCAAGGCGGCGGCGAAGCTCAACCACAACAACATCGTCCAGGCCATCGATGTGGCCGAGTATGCGGGCTACCACTACTTCGTCATGGAGTTCGTCGACGGCCAGACGATCTACGACGAACTCGTCAAGAACCGCGTCTTTGACGAGACTGCAGCACTCGACATCATCATCCAGATCGCCGAGGCGCTCGAGCACGCTCATGCGCGCGGCCTGATCCATCGCGACGTGAAGCCGAAGAACATCATGATCACCGCCCGGGGCGTGGCCAAACTGGCAGACATGGGCCTAGCCAGGCAGGCCGATGACGCGGCGGCGGCGGAGGCCGAGAAAGGCAGGGCCTTTGGCACGCCATACTACATCGCCCCCGAGCAGATTCGCGGCGTGGTGGATGTGGATGGCCGCGCCGACATCTACTCGCTGGGGGCGACTTTCTACAACATGGTCACGGGAAAAGTGCCGTTCGAAGGCCCCACGCCGACGGCGATCATGCAGAAGCACCTCAAGCAGCCCCTGGTTCCGCCGGATCACCTCAACCGCTCTCTGTCTACCGGCCTCGCCGAGGTCATCGAGCGGATGATGATGAAGGATCGATCCCAGCGGTACGCCTCGGTGACGGATGTACTCATGGATTTGGCGGACGTGAAACGCGGAGAGGCGCCGCGTCAAGCACGATCGGGCGTGGATGACAGCCTTCTCAAGACGTTGGCAGATGGCGATGAAGATCCGGACGCCGCGTCGTGGGACCACGCCGGCGATGGTGGTGGGCGACGATCCGGCTACGGAGGGCCGCAGGCTTCGCCCGCGTCCTCGGGCCTCATTGCCCTAGCGGCCATCGAGTTCGTTGTGATTGTGGTTCTCGTTCTTCTGCTCGTTTTCCTTTGACAGTTGGGCGATTGCGCTGTTCGCCGCGGCGTGATCAGGGGGATTGCCCGGCAACGCGCAGCTCTTGCGCGTGTCACGAGGGTGCCCATGCGCGGCGCCACACGAGGCCCAAACTTTTTTCGATTCTAAGGAAAAACCTCCTAGCGGATCGCAGCGAATGGATGTAGAGTTCTTCTAGCCGCAAGATACTCAAGGAGGTGGCCTTCGAATTGCCCTTCTGCAATTAGGCACGGATGCCTAGCTCGAATCTACTGCAAACATCCTGATCCCACGCTGGTCGGCACCTGGACTTGCGGGGTTTGTTCCGTCTACGGACGGTTTCGACCTCACGTGAACAAGGGAGTGTTCCGTATGAAGTCTTCGCGCCGTGACGTAGACGCTTTGTGGCAAGAGTATCTCGATGGCCATCCGGTCGTTCTGCGCAACAAACTCGTAGAGCACTACCGGCCGCTCGTCCATATGTTGGCCGCGCGGCTGGCTCAGAAGCTGCCCGCCCAGATCAGCTACGATGAGATCTGCTCGGCTGGCTACGACGGTCTGCTTGAGGCCGTTCAGGCCTACGATCCTTCACATAAGGCCAAGTTTGCTACGTTCTGCCAACAGCGGATCCACGGCGCTGTCATGGATTGGCTCAGAACGCTGGACGGCCAGTCGCGAACGGTCCGCAGCTTTGAGAAGCAGCGCATGCTTCGCAAGGAGATGTTGGATTCGTCGCTCGGTCGCCCGCCCACCGAGGGGGAGCTTGCCGAGAACATGGACATGAGTCTCCAGCGATATCGAGAGCTTTCTCGGCTTTCTCGTCTGGGGCACGAGGTGCATCTGTCCTCCGTGCAGAATGACGATGACGGCCAGCACCGCGGCTCGCCCGCCGGTTGGGACATCAAGGACGCGCGAGCCGTCGATCCGTCGCAACGCGTGTCGCGACAGATGCTGACGGATTACATCACGCGTGGCCTTAGCCGCGAAGAACGGCTTGTTCTGGTGCTGTACTACACCGAGGGTCTGACGATGGCCGAGATCGGCCTGGTTCTCGATCTGTCGGAATCGCGCGTCAGCCAGATTCATAAAGACGTGATCGCCAGGCTGCGACGCCGGTTCAAGGATGAGGCGACAGAACTCGTGGCCTAGCAGCTTGTGGCCAAACTGTGGCACCGGCGTCTCGCCGGTGGTTTTCGGCCCCCAGCCCCCGGCTCTGCCGGGGGGCGGTCCGCAGGCGATCCCCCCGGGAAAGCCGAGGGCTGGGGGGGACGATGATCGCGGAGTTCAGACCACGCCCATTCGGTGTAGTGCCCCTGCAGGACCGCCGTGCGAGAATCCGACGAGCCTCAGCAACTGCGTCCTGACATCAACCCATTTGGCGAGGGCCTGTGTGGAACGTTGAGCCGCCGCCAATACGCCGTCGGTTTCGCCGTGTTTTGCCTGCTCTTCGCCGGCACGCTGGTCTCTTCGTTACATCGCCTGCACGGCCACTCGGGCGATTTCAACCAACTCATCCAGGACGGCGAACTCGCTTGGCGCGTCGGTCGCCTCGACGAGGCCCTGCCACTGGAATACCCGCCAACGGCAAGGCCGCTCTTTGTCGCACTCTCGCTGCCGCCGGCGCCAATCTCCCTGATCGTCTGGTGGCTCCTCAACGCCTGGATGTATTGGCAGTCGGCCGTGTGGCTGAGCCGATGGATCGAACCGGTGGGCACCCGCCTGGGGGGGGTCGCGCCCGCGTTCGTCGTGATCGGCCTCGGCATCGTCGGCGTCGCTTCTGATCTGTCCGTCGGTCAACTGACCGGGCTCGTGCTTTTCTGTGTGACGGCCGCCTTCGAGGCCGACCGACAGGGCAAGGCCATCGTGGCGGGGGCGGCCTGGAGTGTGGCACTTCTCATCAAGCCGGTGCCGGGCGTGCTTCTGGTCGACGCGGAACTTGCGGCCAGCTCCAACGCGGATTGGATGACCGGCTTGGTAAAGTCCTCCGACCAGCGCTGCGACGCGACCATCTCCATCAGCAGGCGCCCAGGCGACGAGCAGTCGAGCAGCGCGGC
>CAYYPB010000032.1:0-12490 GCA_964473405.1 uncultured Planctomycetaceae bacterium | reverse complement strand
GAATCAAGCTCCGACGGCTCTACCCATCAATCGAGTAGCGTCAGAGCACTAGTGCGTCCTATCGCGATTCGGCAACACCTCCGAATGAAGAATGCCTTAGAATCCACCGGTTCGGCGACGGGTCACGTAGGGTCGCCATGCGCCGTGCATGCAACGGCAGATCAGGAACATAGGACCCCCCCCATGGATCGAATCGAACGGGTCTTGAGCGTCATCGAGGGCCGGCAGCCGGATCGAACCCCGGTCAGCTTCTGGCACCATTTCTCAGCCGAACAAGTCTCGGGGCCCGAGGCGGTCGCTGCGCATCTCTCGCATGTCGAGGCGTACGACCTGGATTTCCTCAAGGTCATGAATGACAATGAGTATCCACATCCGTCTCGGATTCACTCCGTGGCCGAGTTGAGCAAGCTGAAGATACTCCGTGGCGATGAGGGAGGGTTTGCCAGACAGCTCGGTCTCATCGCCGACCTCAAGCGAGAACTGGGCGACCGAATGCTGCTCTCGACGACGGTGTTCAACCCATGGACGACTCTGCGGAAGCTCACAAAGCCACCGACGAGGCGCCACAACCCACCTTCGCTTGCCCTCAGGGCCGATCCTGCAAGCCAAACGCTGCTTGGCTTCTATCGAGAAGACCCTGGCGCGATTCTGGCCGCCATCGAGACAATCACCGCGAGTCTGGTCAACTTTGTCGGCCGGTGTCTCGAAGCGGGGGCAGACGGCATCTTCCTCTCCGTCCGAGACGACTGGCTGGGCGACGCCCCAGACGGGAGCAGTCAGTACGAAACGCTTCTGCGGCAGAGCGATCGAACGATCCTCGCCGCCGCCGCGGAAGGTCGGCTCAACATTGTACACGTCTGTGGCAATCCGACCGACTTCCGCGCCTTCGCCTCCTACCCCGTGCATGTGATCAACTGGGCCGATCGCGCCGCGGGTCCGGCCATCGGTGAGGTTGCGGATTGGATCGGCCCGGCGATCTGCGGCGGAATCGACAACCTCTCGACGCTGCCCGACGGATCGCCCGAAGACTGCGAGCGAGAGGTCTCCGACGCCATCACCCAGGCCGGAAGTCGGCCGATCATCATCGGGGCGGGCTGCACGTTCGATCCGGATGCTGTGAGTCGGGAGAACCTGCTTGCGGTGTCTCGGGCGGCCCACGGATAGCCAGACAAGGGACTCGGGCGCCAATCGGTCAGAAAGTCCGAGAATGTTCCCCCGGGCGACTTGACAGGCTCCGGTTCATATCCTAATATCCGCATATATGGATTCTCCTCCGCCTCCGGCCCTCAAATCCCAGCCGCCCGACAGCGACGGCGTATTCCGAGCCTTGGCCGACAACACGCGCCAACGCCTGCTGCAACTGCTCATCCTCGAGGAGTTGAACGTCTCGGAGTTGGTGGAGATTCTCGGCCAGCCACAATCCACCATCTCTCGCCATCTGCGGGTACTCAAAGAATCCGGCCTCGTCCGCGATCGGCGCCTCGGCACGGCCGCCCTTTACTCCGCGGCCCGCGTCCACGACACGGCAGACGATTCCGACGAGTCCAGCGGTTTGCAGTCGATGATGTTGGATTGGCTAAGCGCCCGCCCCGTGCCACCGGTCGTGAGAGAACGCCTCGACCATGTCTTGCACTATCGTGGCTCCGACGCGTCGGCGTTCTTCAACCGCGTAGGCAAGCGATGGTCGGAGTTGCGGCGAGAGGCGTTCGGGTCCGCCTTCGCGACCGAGGCATTCGTGTCGTTGCTGCCGCGGACCTGGACGGTGGCGGATGTCGGCACTGGAACGGGCGATTTGCTGCCGGTGCTGGCCGCGAACTTCCAGCGCGTCCTGGCGATCGATCCGGCCGAGACCATGCTGGGTTGTGCGAGACAGCGGGCCGAGGAGCACGGCGCGACGAATGTCTCATTTCATCTCGGCAAGCTGGCGGACCTGCCGCTCGCGTCGGCAAGCTGCGATCTTGCGATTGCGATTCTCGTCATTCACCATGTCAAGAGTCCGGAGACCGCCTTGGCGGAGCTGCACCGCGTGGTGCGGCCGGGGGGCCGGGTGTTGATCGTGGAACAGGAGCTCCACGAGAATCAGGCTTTCTATGAGACGATGAAAGACCTGTGGTGGGGTTTCACGCCGGCCGAGCTTGCCGGTGGACTCGCCGAAGCGGGCTTGGAGCAGGTCCGTTCGCAGCGTCTCACGACGGCGATGGAGTCTTCGAGCGCGGCGGAATCGCCGCCCCTTTTTGTGCTAACCGGAAAACGCGGTGAAGGTTGACGAGTAGAGACTGACGACGAGGGCAATCGCCGCCATGCGGCGACCCGAACTTTGGAGAACGACGATATGACGACAGCGACAATGGCAGAACCCTACAAGGTGGCGGACCTCAGCTTGGCCGCGTTTGGCCGCCGAGAGATGACGCTGGCCGAGCACGAGATGCCCGGCCTGATGGCCACGCGCAAGGAGTACGCCGGGAGCAAACCGCTGGCCGGCGCTCGCATCACCGGCTCATTGCACATGACCATTCAGACGGCAGTCCTCATCGAGACGCTCGTAGAACTCGGTGCCGACGTTCGTTGGGCGAGCTGCAACATCTTCTCGACGCAGGACCACGCCGCGGCCGCCATCGCCGTGGGCCCCGACGGAACGCCGGAAAACCCCAAGGGCATCCCGGTCTTCGCCTGGAAAGGTGAGACGCTGGAGGAATACTGGTGGTGTACTATTCAGGCGCTGACCTGGCCCAACGCGGATGGACCGACGCTCATTCTGGACGACGGCGGTGATGCCACGCTGTTCGTTCATAAGGCCGCGGAGTTCGAAGCGGCCGGTGCGATGCCGGCGTTCGACGCCAAGAACGATCCCGAAGAGTGGCGCGTCATCCTCGATAGGCTCCGCTCGGAGTTGAAGCAGTCGCCCGGCAAATGGAGCGAGCTGGCCAAGACGGTCGCCGGCGTCACCGAAGAGACCACGACGGGCGTGCATCGGCTCTATCAGATGATGGAAGCCGGCAGCCTCTTGTTTCCGGCGATCAACGTCAACGATGCCGTCACCAAGAGCAAGTTTGACAACGTCTATGGCTGCCGCCACTCGCTCGTGGACGGGATCAATCGGGCCACGGACGTCATGTTGGGCGGCAAAGTGGCTGTCGTGTGCGGCTACGGTGATGTGGGCAAGGGTTGCGCCCAATCACTGAGAGGCCAGGGTTGCCGCGTCATCGTTACCGAGATCGACCCGATCTGTGCGTTGCAGGCGGCAATGGAAGGATACGAAGTGCGCACAGTCGAGGACGTTGTTTCCACGGCGGACATCTTCGTCACCACGACCGGCAACAAGGACATCATCACCGCCGAGCACATGACGCAAATGAAGCACGGCGCGATCGTTGGGAACATCGGCCACTTCGACAACGAGATCGACATGGCGGGGCTGGCCAAGGTCGCCGGCGTCAAGACGACCAACATCAAGCCCCAAGTGGATCAGTGGACGTTCGCCGACGGCCGAGCGATCATCATTCTCGCCGAGGGGAGACTCTTGAATCTCGGCTGCGCCACCGGCCACCCGAGCTTCGTGATGAGCAACAGCTTCACCAACCAAGTGATGGCGCAAGTCGAGTTGCACACATCCCCGGAGAAGTATGAGAACAAGGTCTATACCCTACCCAAGCACCTGGACGAGAAGGTCGCTCGATTGCACCTCTCACACCTCGGTGTCAAGCTAACCAAGCTGACCCCGGATCAGGCCGACTATCTCAGCATCCCGGTTGACGGCCCGTACAAGCCGGATCACTACCGCTATTGAGTAACGTTCTCCCCGCAACGATCCTCGGATCGTCGCCTGACGAACACGCACACGCCCCGCCTCGTCCTCGGACGGGCGGGGCATGTTGCTTTTGCAGTGTCAACTCGGAAAGGGTTGCGGCGGAGCTACAGACCGAGAAGCTTTTCAACGAACAGCGGAATGTCCTCCGCGGCAACGATCCCGTCCTTGTCCATGTCCGCACCCCAGCGGGCACGGAGCGGCAAGCCGGGAGCAACGCCGTTTAGGACCATATCGACAAAGGATGAAATGTCGGCACCGTTGACATGGCCATCGCCGTTGGCATCTCCGCTGCCTTTGAGGACATCGGGAGCCGTGCTACCGAACACCATCGGGCCCAGGATCAAGAACGCATCATCGTCATCCACCGTTCCACTAGCGTCCAAATCGGCGGCGGCTGTCTGCAACGGGTCGGTGATCGTCCCGAGCAGGACGCCTGTGAACAGGCTGATGTCGAGGCCGTCGACGTTGCCATCGCCGTTGATGTCACCATCGCCAGGGATCGGCGGCGGCTCGACATCAAACCAATGGGGTAGCGCCAGGAACGGATCTCCCACCAGCGTCCACATCCAGTCATCGAAGGGCTTGGCCAAGTAGAAACTCTCGCCAATAGTCCAACCTTCTCGAAGTGCGGAGAGGAAGACTTCCGGGAAGGGCGACAGGCAACATTGCGGCTCGCCGGCCGAGCCGATGGCCGCGGCATAGCCGGCGGCAAGGGCGTTGGGGACATACCTCCCGCCCTCGGCCGTCGTGCTGCGAACCGTCGTGGCCCCCCAACTGTTGAAGTTGTAGGCGAGGACGCGCGGGCCGGGTACCGGGGAATCGAGCCGACCGTCGTTCCATCCCGTGAGATCGTGCGTGCCGAACCGAAAAGCGCTGCTCGGCGTCTGCTCGACATCGGCGTCGAACGGCGTCCACGGCAAATCGGCCAGCGCCACCCGCTCGACCGCATGGCGAAGGTAGTACCACTCGCCGTTCGGCAAGGCGCTGTCGAGATAGTCCTCCCAGACGTTCTTCCCGAACAGGTAGCTTGTAGGATCTTCCAGGGCCTTGGCCCGCGTAGTCAGCGCCATCGCATCCGCCAGGGTGGGTGCGTCGATTCTCGCCACCATGTAGCGGCCGGGGATCATCGTGGCCTTCGTCAGCCTGCCCGACGCGGGCAATAGATCGCCATACATGAGCGGGCAGTCCCAATTCGTGTCTTTCTGCGCCGGCTGGGTATCGTCGTACATGTCCTGCAGGCCGTCCGTGACTGCGAATCCGCCAGGGCCACCGAGCGGGGCAGTACCGAACGTACCCGGCAACCCGTAGCCCAGGATGATGCCGAGGAGGTTCTGCTCAATCGAGGGATTCGCAGCGAGGAAATCGCGAACGGGACCGATGACCTCCGACTGCGCCGCCACAGCGTCGGTCAAGTGTTCGTTGAGTGAGGCGCTGAGCCCCAACATATTGGACTGAGGAATCGAACGCTGTAACTGATACCAGTCAGCCCAGGCAATGCTATCGGGATTGTTGAGGTTATAAAGAACCAGCCAGCTTCCCGGCTGCGCAGCGGTGGGCGGATTTCTCCCGGATGCGGAAGCGGCGTTCGAAGACGCCAACATCAGCATACTCACTGCGATTATCGATATGTGGCTCGCCACTAGGGCACGCATGTCCCATTCCCAAAGACTACGCGCGATACGTCCGTCCTTTTTCGTGCCCCCACACAGGACGGCGAACTGTACGCCGACCACACGCCTCCACAGCCCGCCGGGGCGGGCCGACTCGATGCCCACTAGCACTGGACATCGCTCCCGCAGCGACCTAACCAACCGCGGGCTCGACCTAGGCCAGAGCCTGCCCAGGACGAGGATCAAGAGTGGTTCCCCACCTTCCGACCGCGGATCGAGAACCAAGAAAAATGGGGCACCGTTCCCTCAGCAACGATGCCCCATTAGATCGTCAGATGACAGAGGCTTCCTCCACAGCCAACGGGGAGGACGGCCTGACTTCGCACGACAAACCGCGTGATCCAGAGGGCAGCGTGCGCCGCCACTCCTTCTTTGATAACATTCCTTGCAGCAACTCGATCAGCGCCGTCGCCGCCGGAGAAGAGGCAAAACGCCCAGCCCGAGCAGCGCGATCGAACTCGGCTCGGGAATCACGATGATCTGGATTTCGATCTGGCTGAACTGCATGTTCAGCGTCGCGCTGGCACCGAGCACGTCATCGGCCTGGGCCTGCAGATCGACGTCGAACGCGAAGCCGACGTTGGACCCGAACGGGGGAATCATGAGCCCCATGTCGATGCCCGACAGGCCGAACCATGTCGGGAGCGGCGCGCCGGTGTTCCTGGGCGACTCGGTCCAGTTGGGACTCGTCGCGAGGCCAGTTGGCGTAAACGGGGCCACGTGGGGCGTCCAAAACCCGCCGGGATTGTCGAGATCAGTGAGGGTCATGCTGGCATCGAGTCGGACACGAGAGGTGCCGGCCGGACCACCGAGGTCATATGTGCCGAACGCAGCCACCTCGAGGCGACTGATTTCGTTCAAGTTGGCCATGTGGATGTTCATGCTGAACGAGTCTATCTCCGAGATCGTCTGGCCTTGCCCCGCGTTGGCCGTCATGAAGGCCGACGTGAAGACGAACTTGTCGAAGATGCCCGACTGCATGAGCGTCGGGGTGCCGAAGTTGGCCCCGCCGTCACCCGCCGACCACGAGTAGTCGATATTCGGATTGGGCGAAATTCCGGCCGCTGGGGCCGGCTGGAGATATGCTGCAGTGGTCCCCCCCCACGGAGTGGCCTCGGCCGCAGTGCCGGCGACCATCATTACTGCTGCCATCAGGCAGAACATCAGTGCGATACGTTTGAGTGAAGTCATCTGTCAATCCTCTCCAGTTCTGGAAAATAGTTCCGCGTCAAGAGCCCGCTAGGCACTGCGGCGATTCCTCCGCCACAGAAGCACGGGGCCTAGGCATCCCAAGAGCACCAACGACCCGGGCTCGGGAACGAAGATGTCCATTCGGTCTTTCATCATTGACGAGTTGTTAGCGGCACCCGCCGCCGTCAGCTTCATGTGGTTATCCACCTTGAGCGTGAAGAAATCCCACGGAGCCGGCGTTGGTGGTGGCATCCAAGGGAAGTGGAAGTACGAGATGCGGGGGTCGTTGTACGCAAGCTCGATTTCCATCGACCAAGTACCGTCGGTCGAACTGCCCGGATTGAAGCTGTAGGTGATCGGATCGAAAGTGACAGGCGTGACGAACACCAGATCGGGCACGAGGCTGACGATGGCAATCGTTCCGGCCGTGCCGGCAAAGTCGAGGCCTACATCGGCGGGGTTCGCGCCACCAAAGTAGAACGACCCGGACTCTCGAATGATGATGGTATCGATAGCGGGGCCGGTGGCATCGAGAATGACTTCCAGATGCGCGTCTACCGTCGTGTGCGTCGCATTGCTGACCGCGACGTCAAGCGGATCGTCCAGGAAAGAGTTCTGGAACTGAAACCCATCGACGCTCACATCGGGCGAGCCATGCGAGCCGTTGCTCGTAGCCAATATCGAATTCGCACCGCCGGACCACACGAAGCGTGCGTTCGAGCCCGCGGCGTTGTGCGCAAACGGGATATCGGCGGCCACAGCCAACGCCCCGGCGACAGACAACGTGCCGAGAGCGACAACAGCGAATAAAGTCGTACGTCTCAAATTCATCAGTCTTCCTTCCTCCCTAGTGAGCGTGCGTGTCGCCGCCGAACAACCGTTTGAACGGTCGGCAGCCTGTGCTTCCTCCTCACGCGCGATACTGGTCCCCTCGCCTGAACCTGTGTGCAGTCTATTCGATTCTGCGGACCCGAGTCAACGGTTTGGGCACCTCAAGTGTTTTTTTTTTCGGACCCGGCCAGGAGCACTGACGGCGAGACGAACCCTGCGGATCGGCAAGATCGTCGCCCTTGGACGCCCGCCCGCCTGCATCCCTGTAAGTGCCCGAGGAAACAAAGCTTAGCTGCGATGCTGCCGTCTTTCGGATCGGAGGATGGGTGGATCGGCATGATCGCCTTGACCGTGTGGAAGGGTTGGAACGCCCTCCTCCACAATCCGCTGGGGCGGGGAAACCGGTCACCCGCCGCCATCCTTGGTTCATTACCTCCTTCTGGGCCCAGCGGCTGGCCTGGCCTGGCCTTGCCTGGCCCGCCCGCGCGGACGCGCGCTAGCGAAAAGTGGCGGGTCACATTGCCGATAAGCGACCGAGGACCGCTATTGCTTTCACTGACGCACATCGGCTACGATGGGGCCGGATGCAAGGGCCATTCAACGTGGTACCCGACTTTGGCGAGTCGAAAAGGCAAACCCCCTCCCAATCGGATCATCCGACGGGCTGGGGTGCGGCCAGAGAGGGTGATGTGAATCTCATGGGGTCTCGTTGCCTGTCGGCTGCCATCGTGTTGAGCCTCTCGCCGCTGCTCGTGGCTCCCTCCGCCCGTGCGGCCGGGCCGGATGTCGTGCTGGGGGACATCTTCGGCACGTTCTCAACGCCGACGACCGTCGAGAACTACGGCAAAGTCGACGACATCACCGCCTACTCCTTTGGCGCGGTTGCCTGCAACGTAGGCGATCAGGCGATCAGTTGGGTCTCCTCCACCCCCGCACATCCGGTCGAAAGCCGACATCTCTACCGCCTGAAGGATGGCCGCTTCGAACAAATCGGTGCCTCTTGGGTAAAACACGGGTTCTACGCCCTCGCTCGCGATGATTGTCTGCTCGGCTGCCCCCCGGGCTCGTTGTCCGGCACTGTGCTGGATGTCAGCTGCTCCCACCCGTCGAACTCGTTGCTGAGCGGAAACCAGTACATCCTCGGTCCACGAGGGCATGTGAACGCTTACTCGGGCTACTTCCCATACCATTTCAGCAGTGTCCAGTATCCGCCGCAGGATTTGCGCCTGACCATCGGCCGTCGTATACAGGTGCACGACGCGGATATGGACCCCGCCCTCAATGCCGGGGCACAGTACTTCGCCGAGGCACAGATCATTGCGGCCGACGATGCAGCGGCCGGCAATGCGTTGAACAACGTCTCCTATCGCGGCGTGGACGTGACAGAGTCGTTTCCGGGGGTCTTCGACTTGACCCTAACCGGCAACACGATCGCCGAGCAGCCTGCGATCAACGCATGGCAGGTCAACGACCCGTCCGTCACCCTAACGACCGTGCAGATTCCCGGCGAGGGGCAATTCATTCTCGCCTACAAGACCTCCGCGGTGAGCAGCTTCATCTGGCGATACGAGTATGCCCTTTACAACCAGAACTCCGACCGCTCGGCGGGTTCGTTCTCGGTGCCGCTCGCGAATGCTCCGTTCATCCTTAACACCGGCTTCCATGCACCGAGCTCCCATAGTGGCGACGGGCTTCCGACAGTCCTCGGCGCATTCGCCAATCAGTTCTGGATCCTCAAGGAATCTGCGGACACACTCTCCTGGGCAACGGATGACTATGCCACCGATCCTCAGGCAAACGCCCTACGCTGGGGCACGTTGCACAACTTCTGGTTTGAATCGGATCGCCCGCCCGTCACCGGCCAGGTGGAGATCGGGCTATTCAAGCCTGGTTCGCCGACCTCTGTGTTTGTCACGGCCCCCATCCCCGACCCGGCCGCCGACCCTGATGCCATTCCCGCCAGTTCGGACTGGGCCATCGCGGTCCTGCTCGCGGCATGCCTGGGGGCCGGCGTCATCGCGATTCGGCGTCAGTCAGTAGCCGCGCTCGCCACCACGAGAAGCTGATCCGTAGCGGGCGATCCCACCGTGGCCCCCTTCAGCAGGTCTGAACGTCACGCCTGCGCACCCTACGCGTTTGTCAGATACCCCAACGCCCTGTCATCGCCACCGTTCATCACGATTTCGAGGAAGCGCCCGCCGCTCACCGCCGGGACGTGGATCGCGCGAACCACGCCGCTTAGACCGGCATCTCCCGGCAGTAGTTCCGCCAAGCAATTCGCGGTTCCACTGAGGAACGTGTCGTTGAATCGATTGCGGCGGTCGTCGGGATACAGCGGTAGGTAGCTGATGTTCGCCTCGACCAGATCCTGGAAGAAGTGCGTGCCGCATGAAATCTCGGGGACGTAGCCGTTCTTCTCTCGCGCGATCTCGATGAGCATCTGCGAACGGTTGAGGTCCGCGTAGGTCACGGGCACGCCGAGGAGCATGTCGTTGCTGCCCCACCGACCCGGACCGATCAGAATGAACCGATGCTCGCTCAGTCGTTCGTTGAGACGCCCGACAACCCGGGCGACCTCGATTCGCTGATCGCGCGTGGGCACTTGGTCGTAGTCACGTGGATCAACGTAGACGATGTACTCGATCTTCTCGATCTTGCCGGAGCGGACGAACTTGCTGGCACTGAAGACGATGCGTTCTTCCGGTATGTCGTTGGGAATGACCGCCGCCTTGTTTTCTTCGGAGCGGCTGAGGGTTCTGCACTGCAGGAGATACAGCTTCTCGCCATCGTGCGCGAACTCGACATCGACGGGCACGCCGTAGGCACGCTCGAGATCGCGGAGAATGCGGCGGAGTTGCTCGGGGAAAATGCCTTCTCGCATCAACTTGTCGAACGTGATGAAGAGATCGTCGGGCGATTCGTCGATGTATGTGCCCGACGGCGCAACCAGCATCCGCTCTCGCCGGATCGAGAGGCAGCGGTCGAGCATCGGAAAACCGGAACCGTGCTCGAGAAGTTGTTCGAGCGTGATGGACTGCATTCGGTTCCGTTCGAGGTTGATCACATCGATGTTCCGCTGGCAACCGCACAGGATCTCGGTGTTGGTGGACTCGTGCCGCAGCGTCGGAATGCCGAGCGCGGCTAGGCGCGGCGACTCTCCCGCGACGCGATCGACGGCCCGTGTGCCCAGCCCCATCACGATGCGGAGCAATCCGTCCTCTCGCTTGATTCGCGGGCTCCAGCGATAGTCGTTTCGGCTGAATGCCACCCCCGCAAACGCGGGGGCGAAGTACGGGCCGAAGCGTTTGCCGATGACCTTCTGGATCAGCACGGCCATGTCTTCCTCGTAGTCGACGAGGTCGTGCTGCCGCCGGTACAGCAGTGGGTCCGGCCCCAGAGCGCTGGCATAGACCTCGGCGATGGCCCCGAGCAGTGCCGTGAGTCTACGATCCGCCGGGCCCTGGTTGGCCACGAACACGCTGGCATACTTGCCGCTGAAGGCCATGCCGAAACGATCTTCGAGCAGGCTGCTCGATCGAACGATCAGCGGGTGATCCCCCACGTTCTCCAGCACATCGCGGAGTTGCTGGACGGTGCCCGCAGGAAACTCGGCATTGCGAAAAACCGACTTGATCAGCCGGTGCTCGCCGCGGATCTCAGCGGGCGTCTTGTATTTCTGATTCTGGTACTCGCCCAGGCCGTTGAACGCCAGGAAGTCCTCGATCACGTCGGATCGCAAGTAGTAGGACTCAGGGATGGCCACCGGATAGTCCTCGGTGGTTGGCGGCGTCAAGGGGCTGGTGCTGTTCGCTTCCGCCGGCTCGGCGGGCAATCGAGGTGGCCCGTGACGTTCAGCACCGAGAATCGTCGCGGCGAGGTACATGCCCGCCGCCTTGCCGCCGACGCGTCCCATGCCCGCTTCGGGGCCGATCGTCCGATCGATGATGCCCTCAAAGTCGCGGATGCGCAGATACCTCTTGGCGACGGCGATGAACTCGAGTTGATCGCTCACGATGTGTCGAATCAGCCCGACGCGGATGCCCATGGCTTCATCCGGCGCCAATTGAAGCTCGCCCTCGGGATACGCGCAAAACCGCCTGACCGTGTCCGCCAAGAGTCTGAATGAAACGGAGCCCAATGTGACGATCGCTCTGAGCTTGTCGGCCTCCTCGCGCTTGAGCGTAAGATTGACCATCTCGTCGATCTCGCGGGCACGCAGATGCTTGACGGCATGGGCACGTGTGATCTCCTGGACGAGTTCTCGCTCCTTCTGATCGCCGCGCGGCGCGTCGACAATGTTGTGGTTGGCGGCATCCGCGACGAAGTAGGCGTCGGCGTTGCCGCTGGCCTTGCGCGCTTCCTCGTAGATGCTGTCGATCGCGACGAGGCCGCCCTCGTGGAGCGCCACCAACAGTTGGCGGAAGATACGCTCGGCAAGATGCGGATACAGCCTGAGGTGTTCATCCAGCCGCTCTTTCGTGGAAGCGGTGTTCTGCTCATCGGGCATGAGAGAGGTACCGGTGCATAGCCGGGTCGGATCCCGGTTGCCAAGTTCTGTTGACGATGCCATGACGGAACGCAGCGTCCCGCGCATCGGGTTGCGGCCACCTCGTCATTCTACAGTCCCCTCGCTCGCAATGGCATGACCTCATCCCGAGACCATCGTCCGAGTCGCGTCACGAGCATGAAACAACATGGCCGCGGGTGCCCGATGTTCGATCCACTGGGTACCGCGCGGCCGTAACTTGTTGCCGAAACACAGCTTACAGTCGGCGGGCTCCACGGCCGAATCGGGCTTGCCAACGCGAGCGTCGTGGTTTACCATGCAGGGCTCGGCCGATTTGACGCATGGACGTCTGGTCGGCCGGCGGTCGGGCGAACCCGGCCATCGCGAGTTTTGTGCCAGCCCAAGGAGCGTCAGAGCCAGCATGATAAAGGTCAAACCCCGTCCCGGCGAACCCGTCCAGCAGTTGATGCGCAGACTCAAGAA
>CAYYPB010000031.1:6849-12798 GCA_964473405.1 uncultured Planctomycetaceae bacterium | reverse complement strand
GCCTCGCTGGTGATTCCACCGGCGAGACGCCGGTGCCACAGGAAGACTCCCCAGCCCACGGGGATTCTGAACATCAGCATAGGTGGAGACAACCGTGCCCACGAAACTCGACTTGGCGAAGAACTGGCTGCCCCGGTACACCGGCATGGCGATCGACGACTTCGGTGACTATGTGCTGCTGACCAATTTTTCGAACTACCTGGACAACTTCGCGTGCCGGTTCGATTGTGAAATCCACGGCAAGGATCGGCCGATGCAAGCGGCGACAAGTGCCGCCGGCCTGAGCATGGTCAACTTCGGCATCGGCTCACCCAACGCCGCGATCATCATGGACCTGCTCATCGCGCGCAAGCCCAAGGGGGTCTTGTTTCTCGGCAAATGCGGCGGCCTCAAGCAAGCGAGTGAGATCGGCCACTTTATCCTGCCGATCGCCGCGATTCGCGGAGAGGGCACGTCCGACGACTACTATCCGCCCGAGGTGCCGGCGCTGCCTTCGTTCAAGCTCAACAAGTTCGTGTCCGAGATGATTGTGGATCGCGGCCTCGACTACCGTACGGGCGTTGTGTACACGACGAACCGTCGTGTTTGGGAGCATGACACCACGTTCCTGAAGCGGCTTCAGGCGGTGACGGCCATCGCGATCGACATGGAGACGGCCACGATCTTCATCGTGGGGCACAGCAACGAAATCTCTCGCGGCGCGCTGCTGCTCGTGTCGGACGTGCCGGTCACGCCGGACGGCATCAAGACCGAGGCGAGCGACCGGCGCGTCACGCAGGACTGGTCCGACGTGCATCTCCAGATCGGGATCGACGCCATGACGCGTATCGACGGTCAGGGCGAGGCGATTCGCCACTTCCGCTACTGATCTCACATCTCCGAAATGCCCACTGGGGCACCATGAACGCCAAGAATTGGCTTGACAAACGCTTCTATCTCGGATAAAGAGTGCGGGTAGTCCAAATCTCTGGGATGCCTCGTCCTCGCAGAACCACGTCACGAGGCACCCCTCGATCGGGCAGGCGAGTCCATGCGGAAGGAGCGTCGCCACGTCTGGTTCGAGCCCAATCGGAGCCGCGTCGACAAGCCTGTGCGACAGGTGGTGGGGCGGTCTCCAATTACGAGTAGCCGATCTGCATATCTCATACGTCTCTATTTGGCAAGATCCCCCGGTTCGGCCGTTCTGCCGTCGGAGGAGGATGACGCCGCGATCCAACGTGGCGGAAATCACGGAGCGAACAGATGACGGCCGCTGTGGCTCTGCTGTCGAGCAGGCACACTTCATTCGAGCGGCCACGGTACAACCCTAGCAGCGGCCTATGCCGCGGGAGGCAGTGGTATGGCAAGCATGAAACACAAATGGGCGTGGTTCGTGGCGGCTCTCGGCGTCTTCGCCATCGCTGGATTGGCGCGGGCGGACTGGGATCCGCCGGATGGGCACAAGATGCACTTTCCCCAACTTCCCGATCCGACGGGCTGGGATGTGTGCCTGGTCGAGCAGTTCATCGCCGACGACTTCACTTGCTCCGAGGACGGCCCGATCACGGATATCCACTTCTGGATTTCGTATCGCGCCGATGAACCTCCGCAGATCGAAAGTTGGGATGTTCGCCTGTTCGACGATGCGGGGATGATGCCTGGCAATGAACTCTGGCCCGGCACAGGCGGTCCGATCCAGGGCACGGTGACGATCCGAGGGCCCTACAGCGGGATGCAGGGCTGGGTCTGTCCGAGCCCGCCGCCGTTGGTGATCCCGAACGACCACCAGATGTACTGGCAGGTCAACATCTTCGACATCCAGCAGCCGTTCGTTCAGACGGCGGGCACGAACTACTGGCTGGTGATCAAGGCGAATCTCTTCATGCCGCCTCCGCCCGCCGTGGGCTGGAAAACGTCCGTGACCGATCCTCCTGGCCCGCTCTACCAAGCCCCCGCGATGTGGTCGTTCGACACGAGTCCGGGCTCTTGGCAGTTTGTGGAGACCTACGGACAGTTGCATGACATGGCGTTCGTCATCACCGGTGGCTACCAGCAGCAGGACAAGGACTACGGCGACGCGCCGGAGAGTTCTGCCGGGGCTGTGGTTCTGGCGTATTCCGACGGAACGGCAGGCGCCTTCCCCACATGCATCAACGTGGGGCCGGCGGGCTCCTACATCGAGCACGGTTTGGGGTGGGGGCACTTTGGTGATTCCTCAGTTGCCGTTGCCTGGGATTTCGAACTCGACGGAAATGGCGGCTTGTGTCCCAACTTTGCGCCGTATGACAACGACGAGTGTTTCCAGGATGGCGACTCGGGGCTCATCTTTCCCGAGCCGTACACGCTCGTCGGGGGCATGGAGGTACCCTGTCCCAACAGCAACGGCACGCCGCTCGGCTTGATCTGTCAAAACGCCACCTGGGGTGCGGACATCGACATCTGGGTCGAGAACTTCATGCCGGTTGACGCCTGGGTCAATGTGCTTGTGGACTGGGATCGAGACGGCAAGTGGGCCGGTGGCTCGGTTTGTCCCGATAGCACAACGGCCCCCGAGTGGGTTCTGGTCAACTGGCCGCTGCCCGTGGGCTTTGTGGGGCCGCTCTCGATCACCGCACCGCCAGGCTTCTTGATCGGCCCCAACCCGGGGCATGTTTGGACGCGGTTTAGTATCACCGAGCAGCCGATCGCGGCCGTCGATTGGGACGGATCGGGCATTTTTGAGGATGGCGAAACCGAGGACTATCTGCTTCTCGTCGATCGCGGAGCCCCTGAGCTGGAGCCCAAGTGGAATCAGCCGCCGCACCCCCGAGACCGAGGCTTCGACGCTCCGTCGGACTACTGGTGGAATGAGCAGAACGAAGGACTCAAGTGGGAGCAGTTGCCGTTGCAGGGCGGCGTCAACTACCACGCGCATGACTCGGCATCCGGCACCGGCTACTCGCGATTGATCAATGCCAACGACTGGCGATGTTCGGGCGGCCGGGTGACCGACTTCCATTGGTGGGGTGCGATCGAGGCTCCGGGCTCCGGCCTATCGGGCTTCCATGTGAGCATCCACAAGGATGGTGCCGTGGCGCCCTGCTCTCCGCAGGATCCGCCCGAGTATCAGGCGGACATTCCGATGAGCCAGATCACCGTCACGGCGACGGGCCTGACCGACTATCTGGGCCGACCGATCTACCGCTATGACTTCGATCTGCCCCCGGCCGACTGGTACAACCAGGAAGCGGGTCAGTTGTACTGGTTCGATCTGTGTGCGCTCTCCAACGATCCGTTCAACCCCTGCATGTGGCTGTGGCAGACGACGGTGCCGATGCTGGAGTGCCCGTCGATGTGGAGGACAGTGGATACGCCGCCAAGCATCCCGCCGGACTATTGGCACAGCTTCGACAACGCCGACTTCGCCTTCCGCGTGACGTCGCAGGATGTCGTAGTTGCTGAGGTCAACAAGGTCGTGGCCGACGACTTCATCTCCGACGGTCGGCCCATCGAGAATATCTACTGGGCGGGCAGCTATCTCGATCCGCAATACGCCCCGGAGTTCGATCCCATCGAGCCGTACGTCCTCGATGGTTGGTTCATCAGCTTCCATCACGCGGACCCGGTACTCAACTCCGGTTGCCCGCCGGCGCTGGACCTAGGCGATCCGCATCCGACGGTGTTGGGAATCTACTTTGCGCCGGCTTGGGCGGTGACGTGGGTCAACTTGGGCTATCTGGACTGCAACGGTCACGCCGTCTACGACTACCGGGTCGACTTGAGTCAGTGCTGCCTGATTTGCTCGCACGTTGATCCGCGTGCTGATGCGGTTCAGTCCATCCCGGCTCAGCCGGAGGCGTTCTATGAGACGAGCGGGTTCGGCTACTGGCTGGACATTCAGGCAGTCGTCGGTGTCACCTGGGATCCGCCCAACTGCACCCATGCGGACCGTATCCTCACGGGTCACGAGCCCTCCCCGAACCTGGCCGACGGGCACTTCTGGGGTTGGCATACGAGTGAGGTGCATAACCTGAACCAGGCTTGCACTGGGAAGATCCTCGACATGACGCCGTATCCGCTCGATTGCTGGGACTACGGCGCGTGGGATGCACAGCTCTGGTTGTGCCCCCAGGTGCCGGTCGAGCCGGTCGACATGGCGTTTGCGTTGATGGCCAAGCCGTGCGGTCCGCTGGGCGACGTCAATTGGGACGGCGTACTCAGCTTTGCCGATATCAGTTGCTTCGTGGACTGCCTGCTCCATGGCTCGATGCCGGGCTGCGTCTGCACGTGCGGCGACATGGACGGCAGCGGCGCGGTCGACGGCCTGGATATCCAGTGGTTCGTGGATGACCTCGTGCCGTAGCCGGACGACTGACCCGCCGCGCGATATGGTGCGAGGCGGGCGACAACTCGAACGCGTTACTGCGAGTGGCCCATCCTTCATCTAGCGAAGGGTGGGGCACTCGCTTGATTTGCGGAAGCGCCGGGTCGCGCTCGGCGTGCTGCGAGGTCGCCCGTCCCGGGCTTGCCGTTTGGCGAGCCCTCAAGCCGCCGTATCTTGGCGGCGACGCGTCACGCGATCGTTCTTAGCTGATCGATGACTTCGTACGGCTCCGGGAATCGTCCGGTCTTGTGCCTGCTGAAGATGAGCTTGCCGTCTACCTTGACGTCGAAGATGCCGCCGCGGCCGGCGATCAGTTCGGAGTCTGCGCCGACCTGCTTCTTGATCTCGTCCGCCAAACTGGCGGCGTGGGGGCGGTAGTTTCATTCATTGCAGTATGTGATCGAAATGTGCATCGCGTCGAATCCTCCGGTTGGATGAGCCCTTGCTCCGCGACAACGCAACGGGCCGGTCCAGCCGGGCCGACGTTGTCGCCTGCTTGTGATGAGATCGTAGTCGGCTGGGCTGACGGCGGCAATCTTCGCACGCAGCGGCGACGAGCTTTAGCACTACAGCGCAAGGTCGCGCTGGTCGGGTGCCCCGCCTCCAGAGGGGATGGGGCACCTGAAAGGAAAACCTTGCGCCGTAGTGTTAAGCCAGGCGGCCGTTCGAGGCTGTCGATCCGCACTTCAGCGCTGCTGCCAGCTCCGTTTCCAGGTCGATGATCTCGTCCAGAGCTTCGGCCATGCACGCTTGAGACTCGTTCTCGGTCGGCTGCGTCTCGAAGGCGCCTCGGCGGCAGCGTCGCAAGGATTCGACGAGTCGCTCGGTCACGGCGACGCACGACCTGACGCGCTGCGCTGCGTCGACCTCGACGCGCGGCGTGATGTCGTCGAAGAACCGAAGCATGAAGATGCGGTCGCACAGGCGTTGATCCAGAATGCGGCGATTGACGGCTGGCTCATGATCGGCGAGCCGTTCGCGCCATCGCTGCATTGCGGCCACGCCTGTGACGACGCCGAGCCTGGAGTCCAGGCGGTTGGCGAGGATGCTCGCGGCATGGGCGAACGCCATGTCGAGCAACGCGTCGGGGGCGGGTTCGGTCTCCGTGTAATCCTGGACGGCGTATACCTGCACGGGTGCCCGAGCCATGACCTCGGCCTGGGCGGTGTCGTAGGCGGTGGCGCCGACGCACTGGCCGGTGTGCGGATCGATCTGCGTGACGACGCCCCAGAGGTGGGCGAGCGGCGACGGCCAGCCCATCCACGCCAGGATCGGTTCGTCTCGCTCCAAAGCGGCCGCGACGAACGGCAGATAACTGTCGTGGAAGTGTTTGTCGTATTCGACCGGCTGCTCGGGGATCGGAGCGGCTCCGAGTGGGTGGAGCGGTCGAAGCGTCATGCCGAAGAGCCGCGCCGCCGGCTCGACGAACACATGGCGACCGTAGACGTTCCACTGGTGTCTCGCAGGGGCTCGTTCCGCGAAGGATGTCATGAAGCCGCAGCCCGTCGCGGCGGCGAGCGTTTCGTACGGCACGTCCTTGCCGAATGCCTCGAACATCCCCCCAAGAGCGGCGACGAGGGAATCGCAGGCCTCGGCGGGCTTTTCGA
>CAYYPB010000031.1:0-6749 GCA_964473405.1 uncultured Planctomycetaceae bacterium | reverse complement strand
GACGAAACGCGGGATTTCAGCTATACAGAACCGTACGAAACACGCCTGCTCCAGCCGATGGATGCCGGGCGGGGGAAGATGTCCCACACGAAGGTACTCTGTTCTTGGAGCATTGCCATGAGAGGTCTCGTCGTCTTGTCGCTTTGTGTGTCGTTGGGCGCGTCCACAGCCCTGGCCGATCTGCCTTGGACGCAGCTCTCGCTGTCCTCGTCGAACGTGGATGCCTATCTGAAGGCGAACCCGACGCTCGATGGCCGCGGCATCGTCGTGGCTGTGCTGGATACCGGTGTGGACATGGGCGTGGCCGGTCTCCAGAAGACGTCGACCGGTGAGGTCAAGGTGATCGATGTGCAGGACTTCTCCGGTCAGGGCGACGTGTCCTACAAACGGGCCGTCTGGAACGACGCGGGCGACAAGCTCGTTCACTACAACGCCAAGGGTGCCCCGGAGTTCTACACGCCGCCCGCGGATGAGCATCGCGGCGAGAGCAAGAGCGTTTGGCTCGGCTTCCTGAAAGAGAAGGCGTTTCGCAACTCGGCCGTGCCGGACATCAACGACAATGGCGAGACCGACGACATCTTCGCCGTCTGCGTTATCACCGACAACGACGGCACGGCGGACGATGCCATTTGCTTCGTGGACATGGACTCTGACCGCGACTTCGCCGAAGAACGCCCGCTGAAGAACTACAAACTTCGCTACGATAGCTTCACGTTCCCCCGGTCCCAGAAGGAGAAGCAGGCCGAGCCGTTGACGATCGGGCTGAACATCCTCCCCAAGAAGCGAACGGTCGTCTTTCACTATGATGACGGTGGCCACGGCACGCACGTCGCCGGCATTGCGGCCGGCTATCGCATTCAGAATCAGGACGGCTTCAACGGCGTGGCGCCGGGCGCGAACGTCATCAGCCTGAAGCTCGGCAACAACATCCTGGCCGGCGGTGCGACGACGACGGGCTCCAAGAAGAGGGCGTTCCAATACGCCGCGCGCTATGCCCGTGAGCATAACGTCACGGTCGTCTGCAACTTGAGTTTCGGCATCGGTTCGATCCGGGAGGGGGCGTCGGATATCGACGGCTTCCTCGACAAGCTGCTCCGCAAGAATCCCGGCCTGATCGTCTGCACGAGTGCCGGCAACGAGGGGCCTGGCCTGTCGTGCGTGGGCACACCCGCCGCCGCTCCCGCCGCGATCACCGTCGCGGCCCTGCTGGCCGTGGATACGGCGAAGGACGTTCGGGCCGAGCATATTCCCGCTCCGCAACTGACGCAGTTCAGTTCCCGCGGCGGCGAGATCGACAAGCCCGACGTCGCCACGCCGGGGATGATGACCTCGACCGTGCCGAAGTGGACCCGACGAGGCGACTTCTGGCAGGGCACGAGCATGGCCTCTCCGTATGCCGCGGGGCTCAGCGCTCTGTTGGCGAATCGCGTTCGCGAGGCAGGCGGCGTGCCACGGGCGGATTGGGTGAAACTGGCCCTCAAGGCGGGGGCTTCGGCGATCCCGGGCTACACGACGCTCGACTACGGCGCGGGCTTGCCCGATATCGCCAAGGCTGCGTTGGTTCTGGACAAGCTCGTCAAGACGAGAGCGGGCAGCCCACTCTACGCTTTTGAAGTGTCGACGGACTGTCCGCTGGCGGTCGACGGCAAGGGGGGAGCGGCCTACTGGCGGACGTCGCACATCCCGGTGGATCGGCCGCAGGTGTTCACGATCAAGCCCGTGTTCGTGCCGTCGGCGGATGCCACGGACGTGACCGATTTTTCCACGCGGCTGGAGCTTTCGAGCGATGCCGATTGGTGTTCCACAAAGCAGACGCAGATATACTTCCGCAGCGAACAGTCGGCCAAGGTCGAGGTTCAGTACGACGCCGCGAAGATTCGAACGCCCGGTCTTCATGTGGCCACGATCACGGGGACGATCGACGGTGTGCCGTCCTTGCGGCTGGTCAACAGCGTGGTCGTGCCGCATCGGGTCAACTCGGCGTCGGACTACAAGATCGAACTCGCCGACCAGACGGTCACCGGCTGGATCGTTCGCAGGCACTTTGTCGAAGTCCCAGCCGGCGCCAGTGCGATGCATGTGACGCTGGAAGCCGTCGAAGGCAAGGCGTCTACGGCCTGGATGTACGGCATCTTCCGGCCTGACGGTCGTCAGGCCGGCCGTCGCGCACCGGTGCGGCTGGATACCAACAATGACCGCAACCGCTCCACGACGACGATCTCCAAGGAATTGTCGCCGGGCATCTGGGAGCTCCCGGTCACGAGCAGAGGGGCGGACGAGACCTCCGCCTACGACCTGACCGTGCGTTTTGACGGAGTTTCCGCTGAGCCGGTGGCCGTGGCGGACCTCGATAGCGAGCCGGGCGAGCGACCCTCCGGCGACATCGTGCTGACGAACGTCTTCGACCGGCCTGTCATTGTGGCGATGTCGGGCACGCTTGAGGGCTACCGCAAGCGCGTGACGAAGACACTGACGTCGGACGATCACACGGCGAACATCTCGCTCGAACTGACGCCGGAGGTTCAGGCCGTGCGCATCCGCGTCGAGACGTCCGACAAGGACTATTCGAAGTTCACGGATTGCGCGATCAACGTCTACAACTCGGCCGGCAAGGCCATTGCTCAGAGCGGTTTGGGCGAGCCGGTCGCCACGCTGACGGCGAGGAATCCTGACCCGGACGGCGAGTCCGTGACCTGCAAGCTGGAGATCGAGCCGGCGTTCACGCATCCCCACGCCGATGTCTCGGCTGAGTTCGACATCGTGATCGACTATCTCTACGCCGAGCCCATCGACATCGATGTGACGCAGGGCGACAAGGCGACGGTGCGGCTCTATCCCGGCATTCCGACGAAGTTCGAGTACGAGTTGGCGGCTCGCCCGGATGATGCGCCGGATGGGACCTCTCGCTTCGGCGTGATCCGCGCCGTCGAGCGTCTGTCGAAGCACGCGATTGTCGAAATCGAGATCTGCGAGGAGGAGTAGCCGCGCGTCCAAGAGGGGCGGAACGACGCATCGGAGTGTGGCTCTGTCTAGCCGGATGCGGGCAATCGCGCGCCGCGGGGGCAGATGCCGCGGGCGCGTCCCATCCATGCGGACAGTTCACCACGCGGCGAGTTCGCCGACGATTTCTTCGACGAGGTCTTTGACCGTGACGATGCCGACGCAGCGGCCCGAATAGTCCACGACCACGGCCATGCGTCGGCACTCGCGTTGGAGCGTTGCCAGGGCTTCGATGACGGGCTGTCCCGGTGAGAGTTCCACAGGCTGCCGGGCCATTTCCCTCATCGTCTTGGACGGCTCGGCCGTCAGCACATCCAGAAGATGTATGGTTCCCACGATGCGTCGTCGGCTTTCCTTATAGATGGGCAGGCGAGAGTAGGGCGTTTGTCGGATGCTTCCTTCGACCTCACTCGGCGTTGCGTCGGCCGGTAGCATGATGACGCGACCGAGGGGGACCATCACCTTCCCGACGCGAATGTCGCCCAGCGTGTGAAGCCGTTCGAGGATCGAGCTTTGCGTGAGGCTGAGCGAACCTTCCGCGACGCTCTCGCGGAGCATGTGATAGACCTCCGCGCGAGAGTGCAGAAGCGAACTGGAGGCGGGCTGACTGACGAGGCGATGCGAGACGAACTCGGAAAGTCGACTCTGGGCTCCGATGACGCCGATTGCTCGAAGGGCCGTATGCGTGACGTTCAGTAGTGACGAAACGCGCGACATGAGCAGGTCGGCATTCCGCTGAAATAAGCTCTTGGGGACGATCTCCCCGAAAATGAACACGCCGGGGGTCAGGATGAGCGTCGTGTAGAGTTCGGCGAGGTGTTCTCGCTGCGTGTCGTTGTCGGCGTCGATCGATCCCAGAAACACCATCGTGAGACAGACGGGCGCCAGGTAGTTGGCGATGTTGGTGCCGACCAGCGTGGAGAAGAGCAGGCCCGCACGGTCCGTCAGGAGCGTTTGAAGACGAACGGCCGCCCGGTCGCCCCGATCGGCCGCGAGTCGCAGGCGTGTGTGGTGGACGCAGTAGAGGCCCGTCTCGGCACCGCTGAAGAAGCCCGAGAGAATCACGAAGACGACGCACAACGTGACCCAGCAGAGGATGTCGAAGGTTCCGAGGGCGGCTAGCACGGTCCCACGCCTCCTTCGGTGGAGTCGGTGAGGTGTGAATCCGCCGCCTGCGCGTGTTCGAGGAGAATGGCCAGGTCGGGATTGTCCGCGATCGGCACGTCCAGCTTGACGCGCACGCGGAGTACGCGACGTCGGCGCATGCCGAGGACGGTGAGTTCGGCATGTTCGACTCGCACGGCCTCGCCGGGATGCGGGAGGTGATCGAGCCGGTCGGCAATGAGCCCTGCGAGTGTGTTGACCGGGGTTTGCAGATCTGACAACTCGAACGCGCGTCGGAAGTCGTTGATTTCGAGGCCCGCGTCGGCGATGTAGGTCGTGTCGTCCAACTGCTGAAGCGGCGGCGGTTCCGAGTGTTCCTTGGGGGCTCGCAGCTCGCCGACGACGGCCTCGACCACATCCTCCAGGGCCACGATGCCCGCAAGCCCGCCGTATTCGTCGACGACGAGGGCCAGTTGAGATCGCGTCTGGCGAAAGTGCTTCAGCAGGGCCTCGACGCGGGCCTGCTCGGGGATGAAGGGAATGGGGCGGACGATCCTAGCCAGCGGCTTGTTCGGATGGAGGAGAAACTCCTTCGCAGGAATGACGCCTCGGATGTTGTCGATATTGCCCTCGTAGGCGGGGATGCGAAGCAGGCGGTGCTGGCGGATGAGCTGATGCAGTTCGTCGGGGTCGCTGTCCATGTTAAAGGCGACGACGTCGACGCGCGGCGTCATCAAGGCATCGACGCGGAGATCGGAGAGCTCCATCAGTTGGTGGAGCAGGACATTCTCGCGGGCATCGATCTGGCCCTTGCGTTTGCTGATGTTGATGAGCTGTTGCAGTTCGTCGGGCGTTACGGCGGTCGGTGTTTCGGTGGGGCTGAGGACTCTCGTCAGAGGCTCGACGATGAGCAACGTCAGGACGCGGCGGACCGGTGCCGTGACGAACTCCATGAGACGAAGGCCCATCGCGGCGGCGGGGGCGAGACGCTCGGCAATCGAGAAAGCGACGAGCTTGGGGATGATCTCCGCGAAAAACAAGATGAGGACGAAGCCGGCGATGCCGAGCGAGGCCGTCCAGATTGCGGAGCCGTGAGCCAGCCGGGTCACGAGGATGCCGAGCATCGAATAGAGCAGGATGTTGATGGCGATGTTGGCCAGAAGAACGGTCGACAGCAGATCGCTGGGGTTCTGGCGGAGACGTAGAACCGTCCGGGCAGCCTTGCGGTTCGAGCTGCGAAACCGGTTCAACTGCTGCCGCGTGAGCGTGAACAGGGCGGTCTCGCTCGCGGAGATCAGGCCGCTCAGGGCCGTCAGGCCACACAACGCGACGATTCGCGGCATTTGTTGTAGAAGCGTCTCCAGCGTCATCTTGGGATATTCTCGATCGCGATGGTAGTGTGCTTGAGGTCTAATGTCGATTCGCGCAAGGTGCGCGACCGATCCGAGCCCCCTCGGCGCGCCGGGCCAAGCGAGCGGGTATGAACTCAGAGCGTCAGCGGCGGGTTTCGAGACTGATCCGAGCCCCGAGCGCAAGCGAGCGGGTCCGCGGTAGCATGCGGCACAACGGAGATAGGATGCAGGTCTGGGATTACATCATGCTCTTGCCGGTCGGCCTGCTCGCCGGGACGTGCGGCGGGCTCCTGGGTATCGGCGGGTCCGTGGTGATGATCCCGGCCATGTGTCTGCTCGCCGGTCCTCAGCGGCAGCATCTTTACCAGGCCGTCGCGTTGATCGTCAACTTCTTCGTCGTGGCACCGGCGGTCATTCGGCATCGCCAGGCGGGCGCGACGCTCTGGCCGGTGACACGGCTGATGGTTCCTAGTGCGATGGTCGGCGTCGTCGCCGGCGTCTATCTCAGTGAGTTGCCGGTCTTTCACGGAGCGGGTCAGGGCTATCTTCAGATTGGGTTCGCCGTGTTTCTGGGCTATGTCTTCGTGCAGAACTTGCTGCGGCTTCGATGGCCGAGGCACGCGGCAGGGCGGCCCGAAACAAACCCGGCCGATCTCTCCAAGCCGGCCATCGTCGCGCTCGTCGGGATTCCGACCGGCCTGTTGGGCGGTCTGTTGGGCGTCGGCGGCGGGCTGCTCGCCGTGCCGGCGCAGCAGGTCGTTCTCAAGCTGCGGCTGCCCAACGCGATCGCCAACTCCGCGACGACGATCCTCTGGTCCAGCGTGCTGGGGGCGCTGTTGAAAAACGCCCATCTCTCACAGCACGGCTTCTCCTGGCGGCAGGCGATCCTGATGGCCCTCTGTCTGATCCCGACGGCGATGATCGGCTCGTGGTACGCCGCCGCCAAGGTGCATCGCTGGCCCGTGCGCGTGATCCGCACCGCCTTCGCCGTGCTTCTGCTGTACTGTGGGGTCCGATTGCTCTTGATGGGGCTCGAACAAGTGCGGGTATGAGGCGACCCCGCCCCGAGTTCATCCCGTGGCACCGACACCTCGCTGGCCGGACAGATGGCAAGACTGTGGCACCGGCGTCTTGCCGGTGCCACAGCTTCACCACTGCTTGCTACCCGCCGCAGGCTCCGACTGCGTGACCGCTGTTCGCGTCGGCGATGTCGCCATCGGCTGCATCGGGCGCCGGGGCCTCGCTCTTGCCGTTGAGGGTCACGTCTGCGACGGAGTTGGTCGTGTCCAGAAA
>CAYYPB010000030.1:0-12929 GCA_964473405.1 uncultured Planctomycetaceae bacterium | reverse complement strand
GCCGCCCGGATCGGCCACTCCCTTACGGTCGCGGTTCGGTTTGAGGCGGTCTGGCAGTTCAAAGATCGCCGCGCGGGCTGAAGCCCACGGCTCTTCTGTCAGAGAACGGCCTGTCGCTGTGGTGTACTGGCGTTCGCTACGGACTCGGCTGATAGGCCCATCGCCACCAGGGTTCGGTGGAGGGGTTGGCCGAGGAGAGGACATGGCCCCCGACGAAGCCGACGTTGAGTTGGCCGCGGTGGCGCATCGAGGGGAACCAGAAGTTGCCCGACTCGTAGATGTCGGCCTCTTTGTCATCGAGGATCGGCGGGGCCGTGTAGTACGGCAGCTTGCCGTCCGCGTCCGCCGCACGGCCATCGAGGTCCATCAAGAGCGGCACGTTGGGAAAGTGGAGAATCTTCGGCGTGAGCAGGGCCGTCGCCGGATAGGGCGCGCCTTGGTAATAGAACGTCCGCGTCTCGAGCCGCTTGTTGAAACCGACGCTGACGTTTTCCTTGGGGCCGATCGCGCCGGAGCTGCACGGCAGATCGGCCCGGCGCGTCAGGTTCGACGGGCCGCTCGGGCACATCAGCGGCTGCTCGCCGCCGGCCAGTTGCGTGATGCCCTGCGAAGGGGCGTCCCAGAACTCGTCGATCCCGTAGATGGATTCCTGGAAATCCTCGATCCGAAATCGGCCGGGCGTGGTCGAGCCGATGTCGTTGCGGCGCCCCATAACCCCATCGTCGGCGAAGAAAATGAACTCGGTCGTCACGCCTCGGAGTTCGGCCTTGCACTCGAGTTGGCGAGCCGCCTGCCGCCCGGCGCTCATGGCGGGCAGAAGGATGGCCAGTAGCAACGCGATGATCGCGATGACGACGAGCAACTCGATGAGCGTGAAGGCTTGGCGCGACGGTCTGTTCATCGCTCGAAATAGTCTCCTGTGCGTGGCCGACTCAGAATCGCCACGAGCCACATGATAGCGCAAGACGATCCGCAATACGCGAAAACGAGTGACTTGCGCGTCACACGCCGAGTAGCAGCGCGACGAAGCTCTGGATATCCTCGCCGTCCAGCGTGCCATTGCCGTCTACATCCCCCCGCAAAAGCGGATCCACGCCCCCGTGGGCTGCTTTGTAGCTATCCGAATCCAATAAAGAGAGGACGAAGTCGTCAATATCATCCACGTCTACTATCTGGTCCAGGTCCATGTCGCCCAGGACCACGGCGTCGGCGGCCGTCACGAAGCCGTCGTAGTCGGTATCGAAAACGCAGAAGTTGCCGGCGTGCCCCACCCAGTCGATGCTCCCGTTGGTGCCATCGCCGTCGGCATCATAGAGCGGGTTGCCATCGTTGGTCGTCACGAAGGCGTTGAGGACCGTCGGGTCCGCGATGTCGAGCGTGTCGTCGCCGTTGAAATCGCCCGTAAGCGGATTCGGATAGACGTCCGTCCAAATGAAGAGCGAGGCGTCCGGCTGTGCGACGCCGTAGGCGGTTCCGAGCAAGGCCGTCACCCGCCACGCGGCCGGGTCGAGATGATCGGCAGGCGTCTTGAGCTCCCATCCGGCGATGATCTGAAACTCGGGCAGAGCCCGCGTGCCTGGGTCGGCGATCATCGCGCTGAATTGGAGGTCGGCGAGGGCCTCTTCGATAGAGTGCTGTCCGTCCGCGCAACCGTCGTTCGGGTCCACCGGCGTCGCCGGGCTATCCATCGCGGCCCACGCGGCGTTGGTCAACGGATAGACCACGGTGACCGTCGTCCGATCCGTGGCAAGTTCATGGCTGAACAGCATCTTTACGGGCGCTTCGTACTGTCCCTCGGAATCGAAACACATCAGTGCGAAGTTCTCGAAGCCGTGGGCCCTGTGGAGTAACGCGCCCTCGACGAGCCACGTTTCTCCGGCCTCGAAGACGACGGGATCTCCACCGGGGCTTTCGTACTCGACGTGGGTCGAGCTGATCTCCTCTCCGAGGAACGCCAGATGAAACTCCTCGCCACTGCGGTCGACGAACGGTGCGGTGGTTACATTGCCATCGAACGCGAAGCCGTCCGCGGCCACACGGTTGGCGAACCGGGTGTCACTCGGCACGCCGCCAAAGCGAGCCACGTTCCCCAAGTACCGATACTCCGGCCCGGCAAGCTCGCCTCCTGTATTCTCGTCTCCGTCCACGTCGAACTCGATGAATCCGTAGATGGGGTTCGGCCCGTGGAGGAATGGGGCGAAGACGGGGATCGACGAACTCAACCCTAGGGGGCCGGGTGGATTGATCAAACCGTCGAACACGAGTTCCAACCGGGCGTAAGCGCCGGCGTTGTCCCAGGCACCGGTGAAGCGATCGTCGTGGGGCACTGTCGGGGAGAACGCGCCGATCCGTATCTCGATCAACTCCGGCAGCCGCTGCACCTGGGGATCGATCGCGCCATCGCCGCCGTCATCAGTCCGGCGGACCACGGCGTCGATCGGCGCGTCGAGCATGACAATGGGCTGGCCCTTGGCGGCGGACGCGAGCGTCAAGAGAACGAGCCCAACCGCAACTGCGACAAGTCCCTTCAACGGGTGCCCTGTCCCTTCCAGGGGTGGGGCACCGTTGCGCTCGGGCGTAGCGAGTGGCTTGTTTTCATTCCGCGTCTGCTTCACTTCGACTTCTCCGCGGATCTGTTGAGCCGATAGCGGAACGCCTCTCGCGTAATCCCCAGGATCCGGGCCGCGCCCGTCAAGTTGCGACCGGTGTGTTCGAACGCCGCCCGGAGAATCGAATGCTCCACTTCCTCCAGGCTCGGGCACTCGCCATCGAAGTCCAGGTTGATCGCCAGCCCGCCGGTCCCCTCGATTCGCATCTCTCCACTGCTTCGATCAACGGCCAAGGGGAGGTTCCCCTCTCCGATGACTGTCTCATCCAACTGGAGCAAACAACTCTCGATGAGGTGCCCCAGTTCCCGAACGTTGCCGGGCCAGGCGTGCTGCGCCATCATCTGGAGCGCACCATCGGTCAGATACTTGGGCTCCACGCCGAAACGACGAGCGTGCATCGAGATCAGATGCTCGGTGAGAAGCGAGAGGTCTTCGGTTCTCTCGCGCAACGGAGGCAAGTGGATCTCGATGACACGCAGGCGGTGGTAGAGATCGCGTCGGAACTCGCCTGCCTCGATGGCAGAGGCGAGGTCTCTGTTGGTCGCCGCGACGACATGGACGTTGATCGTGCGCGTGTCGGTCGAACCCACGGGGCGTATCTCGCGATTCTCGAGGGCATGAAGCAGCTTGGCCTGCATGTCGAGTTGAAGATGACCGATTTCGTCCAGGAAGAGTGTCCCGCCCTCGGCCACTTCACACAGCCCCCGCTTGGCCTGGGACGCGCTGGTGAAAGCTCCCCGGAGGTGCCCAAAGAGCTCGGACTCGAACAGTGCGGGAGGAAGTGCCGTACAGTTGACATGAATGAACGGTCTGTCTTGTCTGGGGCCGTTATAGTGGATAGCCCTGGCGACGAGGTCTTTACCCGTACCCGTTTCGCCGGTCAGCAGGACTGTGGGGGGGTTGGACAGGCGCAGCGCCTCGGTCCCTACGAGTCGGCGGATGGACTTCTTGATGTTCCGGATGGAGTCGGACTCACCGATGATGCGATCGAGGCTGCTTCTCGCCTCCTCTCGCGTTCGGAGGAAGTCGAGGTTGTCGGCGATGCGCCGATGTTCCGCCGCACGATCCACGACCAGGGCAAGTTCGTCGAGCCGAACCGGTTTGGTCAGGTACTCGAAAGCGCCGGCCTTCATGGCATCGACCGCGATCCGCTCGTTGCCGTGGGCCGTGACGACGATGACGCTCGTCGTCGGAGCATCCACCTTCAGTCTCGGCAGGATCTCCAGCCCGTCGCCGTCCGGCAGTCGAAGATCCAGCACGATGACATCCGGCAAGAGACGCTCGGCGACGGCCAGGGCATCGCCGCAAGAATGGGCGACGCGAACGTCATGACCGGACGCTTGCAGTTTCTCCTGGATGTTGCTCGCCAGGAGAGGCTCGTCTTCAACAACTAAGATGCGCGGCATGTCTCGTTCTCGCTTGTTCTGAATTCAGACCGTCACGCAGCCCGGCCACGGTCTCCGTCCGTGCTATGCGCTGGCGCGCCGGACTCCCCCGGGCTCAATGGAATGGTCACAATGAACTTCGCCCCGTTCGCCGCTCCGGGCGACAGCTTCGCATCGCCGCCGTGAATCTGGGCGACCCGCTTGACCGAGGCCAACCCGATGCCTGTCCCCCGCTGCTTCGTGGTAAAGAACAGATCGAATACGCGATCCTGAACGGCCTCGGAGATGCCCGGCCCTTCGTCTTCGACGACGATGACCGCGTTGTGCGAGGCATTCACCGCACTGCACGAGGCTCGGATGGTGTCGCCACTCTTGGAATGCTCCATCGCGTTGGACATCAGTTCGATGACCGCCAACTCGAGATATCGACGGTTGCCTTGAACAATGGGCTCGGGAGATTCGACGCTGAGGGCGAGTTCGATCCCTCGCTTCTTCATCTCGGGTCGCAACTCCCGAGCCGCTTGTGTGAGTACATCACTCAAGCGGACGGGATGCAGTTGCTCGCGATTCATCCGAGCCACGTCCATCAGCCCGTTGACGCGGTCGCCCAGCCGTTCGCCCTCGCGCAGCGTCTCCTGCAAGCGCTTGGTCGATTTCGCGTCGAGTCCCTCTTGCTCCAGCGTGAGTTCGACGGAGCTGCAGATCGCCGCCAAGGGGTTTCGGATGCCATGCGCGACGGTCGAACACAACTCGCCGATCGCGGCGAGGCGTTCGCGACGTTCCTCGGCGACGAGGCGGCGCTGCTCGGCGAGGGCACGGCCCGACGCTTGCAGATGCCGGCCGAACAGCAGGACGCCGATGAGAATCAGAATCACTGCGGCAACGAAGTACCGTTGGTAGACCGCCCGCTCTTCGAGGCTGGCTTCGTGACTGTGCAAGAGGGTGTTGTTCTGGTCGCTGTTCTGCATGACGAGACCGCCCAGAATCCAGAGCGCCTGGCGCTGGTGCCGGTCCATGGCGGCCATCGCCGGCCCCGCTTTGAGCAGAACCGCCTGTCGCTGGGCTTCCGACATCCGCGACGTCGCCAACGGGCGAAATGCCGCGAACAATCGGTCGGCAGTTTCGGTGATGCCGACGACCTCCGATCGAACGCCCTGAATGTCGATGCCATCCTCGTCGATCGAATCGAGCAGCGTGCTGAGATGTTGCTTGGCTAGTTGGAGCCGCCTGACCAGCTTGGCGTACTCTGCCGGGGTCTCCGTCCGGAACAACTCGTTGCCCGGCGTGTTCAGTTCGACAATCCGCTGCTGAGCGAGTTGCAGCGATCTCAACTGCGCGTCCAGGGTCGCCGCCGAGCCGATCATCGCGCCGACGCCCTCGATCGTTCGTTTGTGCAAGTGCAGGCTGAACATGATCACGACCACATCGAAGAGCGCCAGGAGGAAGTACAGGTGGTGCCAGCGGACGCGCAACCTCCGCGGGCGAGTGGGGACACTGCTGGAATCCGACCGCGCAAGGACCATTGTGACCACCGTGATTGTTGGGACGACCTGTCGTTTGCCGCATTGAGCCAGCCTGACGAGGCAGCGGCAACGCTCAGCGCGTGTGTAATCACACACTCCGCGCGTGCGTGTCGACGAGTTGCATCCGGGCAGCGTAGGTTCAGCTCGGCCCGTTCCGCTGCCATGACCATTGTATAACCTCCGCAACCCCAAGGCATTACGAAAAAACGGCGATGCCGTTTTCGGATGTCTAGTGGTGCAAACCGCATGCCTGGACGGCTGGGCAGTGCCAGCGAGAGCGGAAGTTATCGGCGGACTACTCGAGCACCTCGATCTACAGCCCATACCGTCTCCATTCCGGCCGCTGCAAACGCCGCTATCGGGCACCCGAAAGCTCTCAGGCAGCTCCGGCAGCCCCGGAGATTGTGGGTGTTGTGCTCAAAGGACACGGACGGATCGTGCGACACCACACGAACGCGGGCCATCGAATCAGCACGCGGTGCAGGCCGACGCCCCCCAAAGCCCGTTTCATGCGGCTTCTGAGCTTCTCAGCGGCGATTACACGTCGGTCCGCTCCTTCGATCCGACTTCGGCACGGTCCTTGCGGTCAAACAGCCTGACCCACATCGCACGAAGAAAAAGGACACCCAGCGCCATGAACACTGTGAACGCAAGAACAAGCCGCTTCGCACTCTCGATCGCGATCCTGCTGACCGCCTGGGCGCAAACGGCTTCGGCGCAGATCGAATGGCGCAGCGGCGCAGCGGCCAGATCGGGACGAATGCAGGCAGACATCGTCAACACCATCGTCGGCGCAGGCTCGGGAGGGGAGAGAAGCCACATCGTGGTTCAATTCGCCGAGCCGTTGACGCCGAGCCGGCGCGCCAAGTGCGCGGCGGCCGGCGTCGTGCTCCAGACGTACCTGGGCAACAACGCCTTCTTCGCCTCGGTCTCGCCCAATGTCGATCCTGTCGCGATGGGGCGCGTCGCCTCGCTGGTGGACGCCCAGAGCATCCTGCCGCAGTGGAAACTCCATGCTGTACTGAATCGCGGCGAGACGCCGACTTGGGCCGTCGTTCCGGTCCCCCAAAACAAGGCCGACGAACTCGGTGCCAAAGCTAGGACGTGGATCGGTGCCTATGTGTTGTGCCACGCCGATGTCGCTCTGGAAGATGCCCGAGACATCGTCGAGTCGCGTGGCGCTGTCGTTCGACGGCTGCTGCACTCGGTCAACGGCATGGTGATCGAGTTGCCGACCGATTCGATGCGCCTGCTCGCCGGCCTCGACATCCTCCAGTACATCGAACCCGCCCTACCGCTCATGAACGGTGTCAACAACAGCAACCGGGCCATCACGCAAGCCGATGTCGTGCAGGCCGCTCCGTACAACCTCGACGGGTCGGGCGTCAACGTCATGGTCTATGACGGGGGATACGCCAGGGCCTCGCATATGGACTTCGGCGGCCGCCTGACCGTCCGCGACAATTCTGGCATCTCGAACCATGCCACGCACGTTTCCGGAACGATCGGTGGAGCGGGCACCGTCAACCCCGCCTACAAGGGCATGGCACCCGGCGTGACGATCCAATCCTACGGCTTCGAGCAGGTCGGCGGATTGCAGCCGGGCTTCCTCTACACGGACCCAGGCGATCTCGAAGCCGACTACAACCAGGCAATCAACGTCTATGGTGCCGACATCTCCAACAACTCGATCGGGACCAATACTGCCCCCAACGGCTTTCCCTGCGTCTGGGAAGGCGACTACGGCGTGACGGCCTCGCTCATCGATGCCATCGTCGGTGGCAGTCTGGGGCAACCGTTCCGCGTCGTCTGGGCCAACGGCAACGAGCGAGCATCGGGACGGTGCGGCACGACCTACCACACGACCGCCCCGCCGGCTTGCGCTAAGAACCACATCACCGTCGGCGCCTTGAACTCGAACGACGACTCCGTCAGTTGGTTCACGAGTTGGGGGCCGACGGACGACGACCGCCTGAAGCCTGACATCTCAGCGCCAGGCTGCCAAGTCGGAGGCGACGGCGGTGTCACTTCCTGTTCCTCGGCGAGCGATTCGTCCTACACGACGATGTGCGGCACGTCGATGGCGTCGCCGACGGTCTGCGGGCTCTCGGCCTTGCTCTTGCAGGATTTCAGGGTGCAGTTCCCCGGCCAACCGGACTTCCGAAACTCCACGCTCAAGGCGCTGCTCGCCCACAACGCACAGGACATCGAAGCGATCGGGCCCGACTACAAGACCGGCTACGGCTCGGTCCGCATTCAAGCAACGGTCGATTTCCTTCGGACCGGCGCGTTCGAGGAGAGCAGCGTGAGCCAGGGGGCTTCCGAAATCCGCTCCATCGCCGTCGGTGCGGGCGATCTCGAATTGAAAGTCACGCTGGCTTGGGACGACGTTCCCGGTACGCCCAACGTCCTGCCGGCACTGGTCAACGACCTCGATCTTCGCGTCTTCAGCCCGTCGGGCATCCGGCACTATCCCTGGACCCTGGGCGGACTGGCCAACCCTGCCTCGCCGGCGGTGAGGACTGTCGAGGATCACATCAACAACATCGAGCAAGTACTCGTCGACAACCCCGAGCCGGGTCTGTGGACGGTCGAGGTCCTGGGCTTCAACATCCCGGCCGGCATGCAGGTCTTCTCGCTTGTCGGAAGCGGTGCGGCCAACGTCGGCACGAGCATCAGCTTCCCCAATCCGCTGCCGACCGCAATGAGCCCGGGCGTCGCGGAAGTCATCGATGTCCGGATCCTCAGCGTTGGCGAAGGGCTTGTCCCCGGAAGCGAGACCTTCTACTACCGCTATGACGCAGGTGCATTCCTGTCGATCCCGCTCACGCTCGTGGCCGGCGACCTCTATCAAGCCACGCTGCCGGCACCCGGGTGCGGCGAGCTGCCGGAGTTCTACTTCAGTGCCGAGGGTGCCACGACGGGTGTCGTGTATCAGCCGGTTGGCGCCCCCGCGACGACGTTCTCCGCGCCCGTCGGCGCGTTTTTCACGACATTCGCCGACAGTTTCGAGGGCGATAGCGGATGGCTCGCGGAGAACCTGGGGGCGACATCCGGCGACTGGCAGCGGGGCGTGCCGATCGACGACCCGACCTGGGCCTACGACCCGATCGCCGACGCCGACGGCAGCGGCTACTGCTTTCTGACGCAGAACACGACCGGCAACAGCGATGTGGACGGTGGAGCCGTTCGCCTGACATCGCCGGCCATCGACATGACGGCCCCCGGCGGCATTCGCATCCTGTACGACTACTACCTGTATCTGACGAACACGACCGGAGGCGTCGACTCCCTGCTGGTAGAAATCGACGGCAACGACGGTGCCGGACCCTGGACAGAGATTGCCCGACACGACACGAGCGGCGGGCTGTCTTGGCGAACGGGGGCGATCGGTCAGGCGGACTTGGATGCCGCCGGCGTGACGCTGACGACCACGACCCGGATTCGCTTCACGGCCAACGACGGCGTCCCGGACAGCATCAACGAATCCGGATTGGACGCTGTCTGCGTTCAGAGCTTCCAGTGCGGCAGCATCGTCGGTGCCTGCTGCTCGCAGTACGGCGTTTGCACGATTCGCGAGGCGGCCAACTGCACGGCATCGGGCGGAACCTACCACGGTGACGGTACGACTTGTACGCCCGGCCTGTGTCCTCGGCCGACGGGTTCCTGCTGTCTGGCCAACGGCTCTTGCCTCACGGCTACGGTCGTCAGTTGCCAGGGCGTCAGTGGAACCTACGGCGGGCACGACACGACCTGCACGCCGAACCCCTGCCCCCAGCCGACAGGTGCCTGCTGCGACATCAACGGCGTCTGCACTTCGCAAACCGCCGCCGGCTGTGCTGCCGCGGGGGGAACCTATGTGGGTGATGGAATCGCCTGTTTCCCCAATCCGTGTCCAGTGCCTGTGGGTGCCTGCTGCGATGCTGTCGGTTCGTGCGGTGTGCAACCGGCGAGCGAGTGTCTTGCGGAAGGGGGAACATTCCAAGGAAACGGAACGGTTTGTACGCCGACCCCATGCCCGCAGTTGTCGGGAGCTTGCTGCCAGATCGACGGTTCGTGCATCACCGAGACACAAGTGGGATGTAGCGCCACCGGTGGGGAGTACATCGGGGACAACACCGATTGCGCGACGGCCACATGCGAGCAACCACAGTCCGCGTGTTGCGCGGCCGACGGCTCCTGCAGTGACGTGACACAGGCAGAGTGTGCGGCGTCGGGCGGAACGTACTTCGGTTTTGATGTCACTTGCGGAATGAACCCGTGTCCACCCCCGCCAACGGCGTGCTGTCTTGCTGACGGAAGCTGCGTGGATCTTGTGGATGCCGCGGCCTGTGCCGCGCTCGGCGGCACGTTCCCCGGTGCGGGCAAGGACTGCGCGGCGACGACATGCTCGGTACTGCCGGGGGCTTGCTGCTATTCGGATGGAAGTTGCACCGATGAACCCGACGCGGCGGCCTGCACGGCACTGGGCGGCACGTTTCGAGGTCACGGAATCAACTGCCTGGCCGTGTCCTGCGAATTGCCCGGCGACGTCGACTGCAATGGCTCGCTGGATATCAACGACTCTCAGGCCCTGGTCGACGTCTTGCTGGGGACCGACAGCACTCCGTGCCATGTGGCGGCGGCGGACATCAATGGCGACATCGTGGTCGACGGCGGCGACATTCAGATGTTTGTGAACTTGCTCGTCGGACCGTGACACACTGGCGCTCGTCCGAGAGATAAACGAGAAGAGAAGGACAAACGATGAACCTGCGAATCGCAATGGCAGGAATCATGCTGTCCAACCTATTGGCGTCGAACGGCGTTCTTCAGGCGGAAACCGTCTACGACTTCGCCTCCGGTGCGGGCGTCGATCGATTCGCATACCACAACAGCATTTCCGAGCTGGCGATCCCGCCGGCATCGAACGCGGTTCCGGCAACGCCCTTCTCCCCAGCCGACTACTCAGCGGTCGCACTCTCGGATGACGTGCGATTCACCACCGGCATCATCGAAGGCGGAATGGTCCCCGCCACGCGGTATGTCTTCACCATCGCCGACACCGCCGCGTCGATCACGCAAATCGATGTGCTATGGGAAGGTGGTGCCAACGAGGGTGAGATGCAGAGCGTCTGGTTGTGGAACAACACGACGAACTCCTACACGCTCGTCGGGAGCCAGAACACCGTCACACCGCCCGACGGCGTCGTGGCCACCTCCTTCGTCGTCAACCCGTCGCGGTTCCTCGACGCCGGCAACCTGCTGACGGTGCTGGTCACCTACAACGTCCCCGGCGCGTCGCTAATGACCGATCATTTGAGCGTGACGATCACGGGCCCGCAGTGCTTCAACGACGCCGATTGCGACGACGGCCTGTATTGCAACGGGATCGAAACCTGCGCCGGGGGACTCTGCTGGCCCAGCACACCGATTTTCTGCGACGACGGCATCCCCTGCACGGTGGACAGCTGCAACGAGGCCACGGACTCCTGCGATCACACGCCCAGCGACGCGGCCTGTGACGACGGTGTGTACTGCAACGGCGTCGAAACATGCGACCCGGTGACCGGCTGCCAGTCGGGAACGCCGGTGGATTGCGACGACGGCATCGCCTGCACGACCGATAGCTGCAACGAGTTGGCCAAAGCCTGTGACCACATCCCGGATGCCCCTGGCTGCCTCGCTCCGAGCACCTGGTATGTGGACGCGGACGCCACGGGGACGAACGATGGCAAGTCCTGGTTGGATGCCTTCGTGACGTTGCAGGATGCTGAGGCCGCAGCCGGCTATGGCGACGAGATCTGGGTCGCGGCCGGGACATACAAACCTGACGAGGGTGCGGGATGGGCGACGGGCGACGTGAGTGCGTTGTTCGTGCTGCGCAACGGCGTTGGATTGTACGGCCACTTCTTGGGTACCGAGACGACCCTGGCGGATCGCGACCTCACGAATATGGCCGATCCGCTTCGCCAGACGATCCTCAGCGGCGACATCGGCAACCCCGGCCTCATGACGGACAACTCGACCCATGTTGCAGGCTCTAGCGGCGTGGATGACACAACGCTGCTGGACGCGTTTACGGTTCGCGATGGCAACGCCTGGGATGTGCTCGGCTACGGCGGCGGGCTGTACATCGCCAGCGGCAGCCCCACGATCAGTCGCTGCACCTTCACTGCCAACGGCGCCGGGGCGATGGGCGGAGGTGTCAACAACTACAATGGCACACCTACCCTGATCGAGTGCGTCTTCGACGGCAACACGGCCGACTGGGGCGGCGGGATGGCCAACCAGTGGGGCAGCGTCGTTCTGATCGATTGCACGTTCACTGCCAACATCGCCGACGAAAAGGGCGCAGGGATGGGCGAGATGTTCGGCGACTCGACCCTCATAGGCTGCACCTTCATGGGCAACCAGACCGTGGCTGTCAGCAGCATGGGCGGCGGCCTGTACGTCCACAACTGGGCAAGCGCATCGCTCACCAATTGCCTCTTCAGCGGGAATTCGGCCGATCACGGCGGGGGGATGCTGTCATACGGCCCGACGACGCTGGCCAACTGTACGTTTAGCCTGAACCACGCCACCTACACCGCCGGGGGGTACGGGACGTACGGCTGGAGTTCAACACTCACGAACTGCGTCTTCTGGGGAAACACCGGCGGCGGTACGACAATCGAGCGCCGACAAGTCTTTGGCGGCGGTCCGTCGCTGTCGGTGGACTACTCCTGTGTCGAAGGTCTGACGGGCTCGCTCGGCGGTGTGGGAAACACCGGCGGCGACCCGCTCTTCGTCAACGCTTTGGGCGCCGACATGCTGCCCGGCACGGCCGATGACGACCTACATCTTGGCGCCGGTTCGTCCTGCATCGACGCCGGCGACGGCTATGCCGTGCCGATGTCAGCCGCGATCGATCTCGACGGCAATGCTCGGTTTTTCGACGATCCCGGCACAGCGGACTCTGGCAACGGCGGTCCACCGATCGTCGACCTGGGCGTGTACGAGTTCGGCGCCGGCCCGCTCGTCAGTGGCGACGTGGACTGCGACGGTACTCTGACCATGAGCGACGTCCAAGCACTGGTGGACGTTCTGCTCGGCAGCGACACGACGGCGTGCCACATGATGGCGGCCGACATCGAAGGTGACGGTATCGCCGATGGCGGCGACATCGAGCCATTCGTCGCTCTGCTGGTCGCGCCGTGAATTGAGTTGAGACATGGAATACCAGGTTACACATGTTGACCCGAAAGACAGTGAGGCAGGCTGCGGCCTGAGAAGAGAATGACCCAACGTAGTCTATTCATCGGGCTCTTCAGCAGAGATTGTGGGTGTCCCGGGGCCGCTCAAGCCTGGGGGAGCCCGTCCGCAGGCCACCTACGTCCCACCCTATCGGCCGTCGCCCGCTCGCTTCGCTCGTTTGGGCGAGCGACGGCCGA
>CAYYPB010000029.1:0-12952 GCA_964473405.1 uncultured Planctomycetaceae bacterium | reverse complement strand
TCGGTTTGGGGTGGCCTGGCGAACCCGCAAGAACAGGTGTGACCATACACTAGCAGGTTGGCGCAGCGGCATGCCCCCTCGGCCCCCGGCTCTGCCGGGGGGCGGCGAAACCGACGAACCCTGCGGCCGATCCCGACGAGCTGCGGGCTTTCCCGGCGCGCCGGGACGCGGATTCTCCATGTGATAGAACGTCGCTTTGCGCCGCACGGCCGCGCGGGCTGAAGCCTGCGGCTCTTCCGTGGATGGCGACCTGTCGCGGTCGCACTACGCGTCCATGTCCGCCCACTTCTTGGCCATGCGGCCGAAGATGCCCAGCGCGATGGCGGCGAGGACGCCGATGATCGCGAAGGGAATCCAGACGTGGTACTGTGGCGAGTACTTCTCCCATAGTTGGCGCGTGACCTGCTGCGGCGACTTGACGAGCTCCGCCGCGACGAGCGCTCGGGCCTCGAACGGGTTGAGGCCGAGTACCTTGGCGGCCTGGTCCGGCGCTAGCGTCCAGTCCTTCTCGTCGAGGGCCTTGCGAATGAGATCCTGCTTTCTCGCGAGGATGTGGTAGTTCACGCCTTCGTCGGTGACTTCGCCAACGTCATCATCCGAACCGAGCAGACTCTCGATCGCGCTGCCGACGCGCTCGGCTAGGTCGGTCTCGTCGATATGCGCCAGGACCATCGCCAGTGCCTTCTCATCGGTGCGAATGAGCTCCCGCAGCAGCTTGCGGTCATAGTTCCAGTCCTTACGCGACACGGCGACAAACCGGCGGTGTGGCAAGCCCATCAAGTAGGTGAACACGCGATCGTCGGGATGGGTGCCCTCCGCGATGTCCATCTTGGCCAGCGCGGCATCTACCTCGGTGGCATCCGCACCCTTCGCGGCGCTCAACGCGGCGAACGACTTGGTTCGGCCGAGGCCGTACACCTCGTCGAGTTGCCCGATCCGGGTTTCTAGCGCGTCAGCGGGGTCTATGAACTCTATCTTGGCGGCGCGGCCGATCGCCCCGGTTGCCTGGACCATATATTCGAGCGCGAGGTTGTTGAGCACCTGCTCGTCGTGACCGTAGCGGCTCCAGAGTAGATCAACGATCTCGGTGTCCTGCTTCCGCGTCTCGGCGGTCGCATCCTTGTTGATGATGCGTGCGCTGATGAAGGGGAGGATGCCCGTGCGTTTGAAGCCGAGTGCATCCGGCAGGGTGTGGGTGAAACGAGCCAGGCCGCGCTTGTTCAAGTTCTCAAGGTCATGGCCGGTGGCGAGCGCGTGTTTCACGAGGTGGTCCGCCGTTTTGGCCCAGTAGTCTTCGCCATCCGGCGTTGGATAGTCCCTCTGTACGGCGAGAAACAGCAACGCCAGGTTCTCGATTTGTCCGCGATCGTTCCTGAACCGCTTGCGTAGGACCGTCGCCGCCTCGTCCTTGCTCACGCCCATGTCCTTGGCGACCGCATCCAGTGCATCGTCGCGTTCGATGCCGAGCAGCGGCGGGATCTTCTCCAGCGAGTCGCTCCAGTCGGCCGACTGCGCCGCTCGTGCGACGAGCTGGGGGTTGTTTGCGAGTTCCTTCAGCGCGAGCGAGGCCTTCTCGCCGTAGTTGTCATAGAGGAAGCCCGCGAGGATCGAGCCGATGCCGACGCCGATACCGACCGGGATGTTGACATAGCCCAGGTAAAGGCCCTTCTTGCCCGGGGGGGCGATCAGGCCGAGGTATTGGTTTTTCTTGGGGCCGGTGAGCATCTCGCCGAACGAGAAGAACACGATGCCCAGCAGGAGTATCCAGCCGTTGTCGGTGAGGCCGGCGACGAGCGTGCCGCCGACGGCGACGCTCATGCCGATGAGCATGGCGGCGAGGGTGCGCATCTTGCGAACGAGATAAGAGATGGGGACGACAAGGCAGACGATGAGAAATGCGTTGAGCGTGAGGAGAATCTGCTGCGGGACGCGGAGGAGGCCGCGATCGCCGTACTCTTGCCAGGAGTCGAACGGGACCATTGTTGCGATGGGCTCGCTGTCGATCCAGTCCTCGATGAAGTTGGGATGCAAGTCCCACACCTGGTACATCATCATCCAGAAGCAGGACATGATGAGCAGGAAGGCCGGCAGGCGGAGTTGCCACGTGAACTGTCCGCCGCGAAGCCACACGGCAAGACACCCGCCTATTCCAAAAAGACACACGCCGAGGATCCACTGGCCGGACCAGCCGATCAGGATGCCCAGCCCCGTCGCCGCAAGGGTCATGCCCACCGTTCCGCGCAGCGGATGAAAGTTGCCACCACGGAACCAGAAAGGCCAGATGTTCTCGATCGTCTCGGCGAGGACGAGCATCATGGGCTTGCTCTTGTCGGCGCCGGACGGCACGTCTTTGAACGTAAACAGAAGCAGCAGATTCATCGCCGTATAAGCCGCCGAGGCAATGAACAAGTTTCGCCAGCCTTCGGCACTGTGCGGCGTGCCGAGGATGAGCGTGGCGAGCAACGGGGCCATCACCGCCCCGATGTTGACGACCCAATAGAATACGCCCCAACCCATCGAGGCGTTTTCCTTGGTCAATGATTGCGCGAGCGAGCCTTGAAGCGCCGGCTTGAAGAACGCCGTGCCGACCGCGAGGACCAGGATGCCGGAGAAGAAGCCGTAGTAGCTGTGCATCCCGGCCATCATGAGATAGCCGACGACGTTCATGCTGATGGCGAAGGCCAGCACGCGTTTGTAGCCGTAGCGATCGGCAATGCCGCCGGTGACCATCGGCAGCCAGGACTGGAGAATCGCCCACCACATGTAGATCCAGCCCTTGTGCATGGCGGTCAGGTGCAACCCGCCAGGCTCCGAGGCCTGCATGATGTAGATGGGAACGACGGCCCGAATGCCGAAGTAGGCGAGCCGTTCGAACATCTCGATGCTGTTGAGCATCCAGTAGGTCTTGCCGAAGGCCTTGCCGCGATGCTCGGTGAGATGTTCGTCGGTCATGGTGGGGAGACTCCGTTGTTGTTGTAGCGACCGCTTGCCGAGCACGCGGCCCCGATCCGAACCGCGACCGTAAGGGAGCGGCCACCGCTCGAATGCAAGGATGCCCCCGATGGATCGCAGGCCCTTCCCTCACGGTCGGGGTTCGGATCGGGCGCACTCGTTCTCGGCGACTACGCCGGCGTCAACGTGTCGGCCTTATGCTTGGGCAGTGCGAACTTGTTGTAGAGTACGAAGACGATCGTCGTTGCCAACATGATGGCACCGAAAGCGAGCCACATCAGATCCGGGCGTTGCATGTCGCGAGCCAACGTGCCGTAGAGTTGCCCCGACAGGATGCCACCGAATAGATTGCCCAGTGCCACGGCTACAAAGTAGTACCCCATGTAAAGGGCGATCTTGTTCTTGGGCGCAATGCGGCCGACGTATTCCTGGCTCGTTGGACTGGCCATCATCTCACCGATGGCGAAGGTAAATAAGCCCAGCGCCACGATCCAGACCGAACCGCCCCCGCCCAGCAGACCGTCGTCGCCGGCGATGAAGGAGAGGCCGATGCCGACGGCGGCAATCAACATGCCGACGATCATGGTGGTGAAGCGATGGAACCTCGCCATGAGGAACGAGATCAACACCTGGAAGATGATGATCGCACCGGCATCGATGTTGACGATGAATTCCGGGTTGACCTGGCGGTGGCCGATGATGATCGCGGCCGCGACCTTCGCGTCGTCGTCGGATTGCGAGATCGCCGCGTCCAGTGCCTTGGGGCCGATGCGGACCTTGGTGCCGAGGAGTGTCTCGGACGAATTCTCATGGGCCAGTCGAATGAGGTTCTCTCGCGAGTTCGGTCCGTGCATCTCGGCGGCGATTGCGGTGAGCTTCGCGATATCGGCGTCGGAAAGTGCTTTCAGTTTCGGCTCGGCAGGCGGCGTCTCGTTGGATGACTCTGGTTCTTCGGAGGCTTCAGACTCGGGGGCTGCCTCCGCCTCTACCTCCTCTTCGAGCCGATCTTTGATATCCTGGGGTGCCGCGTCCACGATCCTCTTGAACTCATCTTCAGGCAACAGCCACAGCAGATTGCGGTCGGCGTTCGGCCCCGATCCGCCGGCGGCGCGGAGGCTGGCCACGCGTTCGGTGATAACGACCCTCTCTTCTTTGCTGACCGTTGCGACGACGCTGGCGACGCCCTTGTCGGGGTCGCCGGACGTGTCCTTTCCGAAGACCGACTCGGCGAGGTTGATGAGCGGACGCGTGTCTGTGAAGTCCCGGATGTACTCCGGCATCGTGTAGAATATCTGGTTGAAGCTCGTCCAGAAGCCGGACATGATGAGCAGGAACAGGGCGAAGCGCCAGTTGCTGCAATGCATGCGTCGGCCCAGCGGCGATCTTCCCTGTCCCATGGGTGATTTCGGATCGCCGCTGCCCGCGGGAAGAACCAGATCCCAGACGAAGTTGAGGACGAGCCAAGCCACCGTGGCGAGGCCGAATCCGCCCCAAGAGAACCACGAGGCCTCGATACTGCTCAATGCGCTGGAGACCATGAGTCCGACGATGACGGTGCCCACGGTGATGAAGAAGCGTATGTTACCCAGGACTTCAACGAGGTCATCGCCGACCTTACGCAGTGTGCGGCGATCGGCCGCGGCCCCCTCGACTTTGGGTTCTTGGTAGAGGAACAAGACGACGAGAAGATTGACGAAGGCCCACGCAGAACATGCGAAGAAGACGTACTCCCAACCCCAACCCCGCACGATGCCTGCAATGATCGGGCCGACGAATCCGCCGATGTTCACCATCATGTAGAAGATGCCGAAGCCCAGGGACGAGTTCGATTCGTCAGTGACCTTCGCCACGGTTCCCACGACGACGGGTTTGAACGTCGCGGCCGCAACGGCCACGAACAGGAACGCCAGGAAGAAGGTGGGGAGCGTGTGGAACTGCCCTAGTAGGTAATAGGCCACGATCATCATGGAGTACGCAATGATGAATGTCCGCTTAAAGCCGTAGCGATCGGCGAGGGCGCCGGTGACCACGGGCAGGAGGTACAGGATGCACGGCACGACCGCCATCAACATGCCGCGCGTCTCGGTCGTGAAGCCGAGGCCGCCGGTCGCGACCGATCCCGTCACATAGAGCGCCATGACGGTGAACCAGCCGTACCACGCCATCCGCTCGAAGATCTCCATCGTGTTGGCAACCCAGAATGTTGCCGGGTAGCTCGCGATCGTGTCGATGAAGCCCTGTTTTTTCTCTGTCACTGAGCGTCTCCTTGACTGTTGTGGCAGGCTGACTCGGTGCCTGTGAAACTCGCCGATGGCTGGAAGTTCCGGCGGCGAGGCGTTCGTAGCTCATGCCCGATTCCGCGTCGAGTATGGAATCGGCTGGGCATCACATCTTCTGAGCGGCTTCCTTCTGAATGACGCCTCGGAGTACAACGACCAAGATCGGCGAGGCGATGGCGAGGCCGGCCAGGAGCAGACACATGAATTGTGGGCTCTGCATATAGCCGACCGTCTCCAGTCTCGATCCGATGTCCGGTGGAGCGTAGTTTTCGAGAAGGTAGCCCGCGATGGGCCCCTCGGCGAACCTAGCCGCGAACATGGGCAGGTAGGATAATCCCATGTAGGACGCCTCCCTGCCCGCTGGCGCGATGGCCGCCGTGTATTCGTAGAGCCGCGGCGACCAGATGGCTTCGCCGATCGAGAAGATGACAATCTGAGTAATCGCGATGGTCGCGTAGCCCTGCGAGAGTGTGAGGCCGAACCAATGGATGAACCAGCCGGGATAGATGACAAGCAAGAGCATCGATGAGGCGGAGACCGTGATGCCGAACAGCAAGACGTTGAACAGCTTGAATCGGGCCACGATCGGCGTGGAGATGATCACGCCGATGCAGATGATGAATGGGTTGATTGAGTTGAGGTATCCGATCGGCGGTTGTTGGGCATAGACGCTCAAGGCGCCCTCGTCATTGCGCAAGTAGTACGCCTTGTCCTTGCCGTCATCGTCGAAGGTGAGCTTCCACTTCCTGCCAGGTTCCTGAACTTTCACCTTCACCGCCCTGGGAATCGCGACGTCGTTCTCGCTGAAGACTGCAAAGAGCTTGTCTGGAACGCGGGCCTCGTTCAACTGGCTGGCGGTTCCTCCGTCGAGGCTGAATAGCAGTGTGTCGGGTGATTCGAGGCGGCTGACCTCGAGGCGCTGGGTATCGGCGCGCACGAGGAAGCCCTTCTTCTTCTTACCGACTCTCCACTCCTTGCCCTTGACGGTCGGCGAGACGGCGAAGTCGTTCGGCAACGAGATGCCCTGCGATTCGAGCTGCTCGCGGATTTCCTTCGGAATGCTCCCAGATTCTAACTCACCTTGAGCCCCGGCCTCGGTGCGGAACATGAAGTCGCCCATCGTCCGCAGGTAGTACTTGGGGTAGATCTGATACTGATGTTCGAAGACGAGACGCACGCCGATCAGCACGACGAGAAACAGCATGAATCGCCAGAAGGCGGACTCTCTGAAAACTTCGGCGGCGATGACCCAGGGCGGTTCCCACTTCTCGCCTTTTTCGCTCTGTTCGCTCTCTTCAGGGGCGTTGAAATCGGCCGCGTCGTCGTCCTGCTTCGCGGAGGTGGCCCGGGCGTCCACCTTGTCGATGCCGCGGCGCCAAAAGAACATGATCGAGAGCCAGCACAGGATGCTCATCGCCGAGCCGACCATGAAGATTGAACGATTGCCCCACGGCAGTTCGCGAAGCGGGTCAAACGTCACGTTGCCGATGAACGCGCCGATGTTCATCAGCAGATAGAGCAGATTGAAGCCGGCCGTTTGAGTCTTCGGGTTGGTGTAGCGCTTCGTGGCGGAAATGAGGATCGGCGTCATGATCGCCGTGCCCACGGCGATCGTGAACAGGGCGGGGATGACGACGGACCTCGCCTCGCTGAAACTGATGACAAGGCGCGAAGCGATCAGCAAGCCCACGGACAGATACAGCGTGCGTTTGATGCCGATCGAGTCGCCCAGGAAGCCCGCGGCGCAACCGGTGAGCGTGTAGGCCGCCATGCAAGCGGCCCAGAGATTGGCGGCGTCGGCGTCGTTGTATCCCAGCGTTTCGCTGAGATACAGCGTGCTGAGCGTCAGCATCGCGAAATAGGCAACACCGTCCAGAAGATTGACCAACTGGACGACCCAGAACTCGCGTCCGCAGCTCTTCAGAGCGCCGAACTCGCGGAAGTAGCTCTTGATTGCCTTGCCGACGGCACCATCGGCGGTGGACTCTGTCACATGTCACTCCCTGATGCGCGTCGTTCTGCCGGCCTCCCGAGAGGCTGACTCGCCGGGCCTTTCTTTGGCTTGACAACGCTACCCATCGGCGGTCGAGCCGCGGGCTTCAGCCCGCGCGGCGCTTCCCTACGAGGGAACGCCACTCTGCGCCGCACGTTCGCGCGGGCTGAAGCCTGCGGCTCTTCCGCTCGCGGCGCGACTTGCGGATCGCGTCGATTATTCCTTCTCGTTTCCCCACAGCTTCGCCAACTCGATCAGCACGTTGACCGCGCGGTCCATCTGCTCCAGGCAGGCCCACTCCAACGGGCCGTGGAAGTTGTGCATGCCCACTGCGAGGTTGGGCGTGGGCAGGCCCATTTCGCTCAGACGCGAGCCGTCGGTGCCGCCGCGGATCGACTGGATGTGCGGCTCCAGGCCGGCGGCCTTGATTGCCACTTCAGCGAGATTCTTCGCACGCGGCTCGCTCTCGAGGGCCTCGGCCATGTTGCGATATTGCTTCTGGATGTCGACGTCGATCTTGGCGAGCGGATGCTCCTCTCGCAGTTGCGCTGCGATGCCCTCCACGAGCTTCGCCTGTTCGGCGAGATCCGCCGTGACGAAACTTCGCAGCAGGATCTTGATCTTCGCTTCCGGCACGCCGCCTTCGAGAACGTAGGGATGGAGAAACTGCTCGCGGCCGCTCGTCGTCTCGGGGGCCATCGTCTCCCACGGCATGCGCGTGATGAACTCCGCCGCTAGGCGGATCGCGTTGACCATCCGATCCTTCGCGAAGCCCGGGTGAATGTTGACGCCGGTGATTGTGACGACGGCCTGGTCGGCCGAGAAGGTCTCGCACTCGAGTCCGGCGGCGTCCTCGCCGTCGAGCGTGTAGGCCACGGTCGCGTTGATTTGTTTGAGATCGATCTTGTCAGTGCCGCGGCCGACCTCTTCATCGCATGTGAACACGACGCGGATGGGCCCGTGCTTGATCTCGGGGTGGTTCATCAGGTGGTCGGCCGCGGTCATGATGACGGCGACGCCGGCCTTGTCGTCGGCACCGAGCAGCGTCGTGCCGTCGGCGGTGATGATCGTCTTGCCCTTGCAGGCTGCCAGCTCAGCATTCTCACTCGGCTTGATGATCTTGGTCGGATCGCCCGGCAGGACGATGTCGGTGCCGTCGTAGTTCTCGTGGACGATCGGCTTGACATCCTTGCCGCTGAACTCGGGCGAGGTGTCCATGTGCGCGAGCCAGGCCATTGTCGGCGCGCCATCGACGTTGCCGTCGATTGTCGCCATGACGATGCCATGCTCGGTCATGCTCACGTCGGACAGCTTGAGCGTCTTCAACTCGTCCGTCAGGATGCGGCCGAGGTCGAACTGGCCCGGCGTACTCGGGTAGTCCTCGGTGTCTTCGTTGGCGCGGGTGTCGACTTTGACGTATTGGGTGAATCGATCGAGCAGCTTGCCCACAGTGCGTCTCCTGTTGCTTGGACAGTCGGGTCGTTCCGGCTCCGCGCACCTGCACTCACACCCGGCGAGGCGGGCAGCGGAGAACCCACAGTTCTAAGCGTGGGCGCGGCCTCGTGCAAACGGGATGCCGACGACATGTGTGTGGGGAGGAGACGCTACGCGCTGGCAGAGTGTCCCGAAGAAGAAATCACAAGCCGAGGAGATTCTGCACGATCACGTTGACGCCGCCGATTAGCGCGTTGTTGATGAGCGTTTGCAGCTCGAAGTTGAACGCACCGATTGGATCGGGGAAGCAGCCCGTCGCCTGGAACAGCGGCAGGGCGGCCGCGGAGGCGATTAGGAGTCGTCGCCGGCGGGACGTGTAGAATCGAAGCCAACGGCTGCGTGCGGGTCTTTGCGACACGACAGTCCCTCCTAGGCGACGCCAAACAGACCGTTGAAGAAGATCGACGTGATCGATTGAATCACGACGGACGCCGTGAGAACGACGTTTTCGCCGACCACCTGAGAGAAGGCATTGTCAGGCAGACAGCCAAGCGTTGGGTACAACGCAAGGACCGGTAACACTTTCGCCCACTTGAGCAGCTTCGGCTGTCTTCTCTTCATCGTGAACGCGATCCTCCCGTTAGCGCCGCGCAAGATCGAGCGGCGGCTGACCGAGTCGAAATGCTAGCGGCTGGGGCGACCTCACGCCACCAGGGAGTTCGCGGCGTCGAAGATAGCCTGGACGACCGGCTGCGACGTCGTGTTGAGGTTGTTGAATGACAGGAAGAAGGCGTTGATGATGCTCGTGAGCATCCCCGTCATGGCCGTCTGCGTGCCGTTGAGCACCGCATCCCGCACCTCGGGGTCGCAACCCGTCAAGTTGACCTGCAGGGCAAGGCCTCCTGCCAGGAGAGGAGCCCAGCGTGCGGCGAGGAAAGTCCAAGGTTTGCGACGCGTCTTCATCGGTTTCTCCTCAGGGGCCGAACTGGCCGGGCCGTCCCACTGCCCTCGACCCAACCGCACCATTCGCGGGGGGACGCCGTGCGGGGGGATTATGCTCTGTCATACACATCGGAATAGCGGACCGTCGCAGTTGAGGACGCATTTCCTGTCGGTGCCGATCACTAAATCCGATATGCGACATCCATTGTACGCTACACTATTCCGGCTTGCGAGCGATCAGCGACGCCACGAAACGCCGCGGCGAGACGAGACCTTCGCGGGAGACAAGCAGCGTCCAACCCTCAAAGAAGGCCGGCAGCTCCCCCTGCTTCAGCAGATGCTTGTCGCGGCGCGGCTTGCCGAATAGGTCGCGCTGGGGGTGGACGAACGTCTCGTACACCACGAGGCCGCCGGGCCGGACCGCAGCCGCGAGGGAGGGCATCAGCTGTCTGTGCAAATAGTTGAAACAGGCGACTAGATCGTACCGGCCGGCGGGCGGTGTCGCGTCGCGTTCCACATCGGCGCACCGGGTTTCGACGTTGACGCTGTGTCGGTCGGCGAGGCTGTCGCAGCGTTCGAGGGCATCCGGCAAGATGTCCCACGCTTCGACGGAGAGGCCGCAGAGTCCCAGGTAGGCGGCGTCCCGGCCCGTTCCGCAGGCGATGTCGAGGGCCGACCTGCCATCGAGCTCTCCCCATGCCTGGCGCGCGTGGCCGACGGCCTCTTCGAGGAGCGCATGAGGAGCCCAAAGCCTGCCCGTCGAGGGGCCGCTCTCGGTCGGGCCTTCCGAGAGCCACTCCTCGCCGCTGGCAGGCGTTGCGAGCGGGCGTCCATGTGCTTGTAATCTCGAACAGGCCCACCTCGCACGCGTTTCACTCTCGGCGAACACCGTGAACGCCTTATCCCGCCTCGGCAACTCGTGAATCCGCTCGGCCAGGGACTCCAGGGGGATATGGACGGACCCTGTTCGATGGCAGGCCACGAAAGCCCCTTCCGGCCGGATATCCAGTATCAACTCGTCGGGCTGTGGCGGCGGCATTTCTCGGATTCTCTCCCCAAACGACGTTGACTCGGACGGCCGCAATGAAGTTCTCTTTGCTCTATCGCCTCCGAGAGTGGAAATCGCCCGACCACCGGTGTTAAATGGTGAAGAGGGGGCAGGCCCATCGACTCGACGCTCACCTCGGCGATAGTCTCAGAGCGTCGCTCGGAATCCTTGAGGCGGTCAGAACACCGACATGTCGGCAACCATTCTACACATCAGCGGCCCGGCCGCCTGCGGCAAGACGACGCTGGCGAGAATCTTCGCCACCCGAGCGGGGGAGTCCAAGCCGTTTCTCCTGCGGCTCGATGTCCGCAAGGAACGCCCGATGCAGCCGTTGCGCCTGTCGGTCCAGATGGATCAGATGGCCGACTGTGCCCGGCGTGCTGTGCGATCGGACCTTGTTTTCGAGGAGGTTTCCCAGGCGATTGGGGAGATCGCTCCGCCGGATGCGCAGCCGACGATCATCGTCGAGACCGGGGCTGAACCTTGCTTCCGTCACGCCTATCCGTATGACGTCAAGGTGTTCATTCTGGCCGTGCCGGATGAGCTGGGGACGGTTTTTCGGAATCCCACGGAAACCGCCCTCGCTATCGACCGGGCCATGGACGACACGTCTGAGTTTGCGGCGGAGCTGTTTGGCCTCGATCGCGATTTTCACGATTCGGGCAACTTGCCGGCGGTTGACGTAGCACAGGACAGCCGGGTGGGCGCCGGGCTGGTGCAGAGCCCCGAGGAGTTTCTTCGTTCCGACGTCGGCGCGGAGATCGCCTCTCGCATGCAGCTTCAGCCGGCCTACCACGCGATCATCGACAGCGACGTCATCCTCCTCAACCTGGCCGCAGGCAAGAACGGGGAGTTGGCCGCGCTGTGTGCCCGGCAGATTGATGCGCTTCTGGAGCCCCTGCGGCGGCGACTGGGCCGCCAGTATTGGTTCGCGGCCTGCAACCTCACCGCCGCCGATCCGCAAACCCGACGCGCCCTCGAAACGGTTGAAGCCCTGCTGCGCGGCGCTAGAATCTAGTCGACGATGATCCCCACTGACCTCCACATCGACAGAGAAGACGGGCTTCGCATCGAGTGGCCCGATGGCCGACGCAGCCACTATCCGTTGGCCGACTTGCGCCGGCAGTGCCCTTGTGCGGCCTGCCGCACGGAGAAGCCTGAACCCGAACCGGCACCATCGAGCGCCGGGTTCTCGCTCACCGTCCTGCCGCCGGGCACCGAGCGTTCCGCCGAGTTCACGGCTGCCCAACTCGTGGGAAACTACGCCCTGCGAATCGAGTGGGCCGACGGACACGACACGGGAATCTACGACTTCCACTATCTTCGAAGCATCGACCCCAAGGCCGACAGACCGTAGAATCGTGCCTATCTGCCATTCGACGGATTCGTTGGCTGAACGGAAGGCGCGGCGACCATGCAACGCGAAGCACTCATGCAACTCCTTGATGCCGTTCGCACGGGCAAGACCGATGTCGCCCAGGCGATGACGCGGCTAGAGAAACTTCCGTTCGAGACGATTGCGTCGGCCAAGATCGACCATCACAGGCAGCTTCGCTGCGGTTTTCCCGAGGTTATCTACTGCGAGGGCAAGACGTCCGATCAAGTCGGCGAGATATTCCTGAAGCTCGTCGAGGCGGGGGGCAACGTTCTGGCCACGCGCGCTTCGGCCGAGCAGGTTCAGGCCGTCCAGCAGCGCGTGCCCGATGCCGTGGGCCATGCGGTGGGGCGTTGCATCACCTATCGTCCGTTGCCGCCGAAGCCGTCGGTCGGCACGATCGTACTCGTGGCGGCGGGGACGACGGACCTGCCCGTTCTCGAAGAGGCGCGCATCGCTTGCGAGATCATGGAGCAGAGGACGCGGGTCATCGAGGACGTTGGTGTTGCCGGCGTGCATCGGCTCTTGGCGCACTCTGAGATTCTGCAGGCCGCGCGCGTGGTGGTGGCGGTCGCGGGGATGGACGGGGCACTGCCCGGCGTTGTGGGGGGGCTCGTGAGGGCGCCGGTCATCGCCGTGCCGACGAGCGTGGGTTACGGTGCGAGTTTCAAGGGTGTTGCTCCTTTGCTGACGATGCTCAACGCCTGCTCGCCCGGTGTGGCCGTGGTCAACATCGACAACGGGTTCGGTGCCGGCTACATGGCCTCGTCGATCAACCGCATCGGCGAACCCTCATAAAGCCGCCGATGGCATCGGCGCTCGATCACAAAGCCGCCGATGGTAGCGGCGGTCCGAAGCACGGTCCTTGCGGTACAACGCACAACCTGTGCCGCGCGACGTGTGGACATTTGCGGACCACAATGACGTTC